>JAYTKL010000618.1:0-6261 GCA_043730305.1 Deinococcales bacterium
TGAACGTCGGCACTCGAGCCTTAGCTTCTTAGCACCAACGGTGTTTGAGGAGAAATATGACTCTCGGAACTCCAAGTCCACAAACTCTTGACATTTCACCTTAGCTTCTTAGCACCAACGGTGTTTGAGGAGAAATATGACTCTCGGAACTCCAAGTCCACAAACTCTTGACATTTCATTATGTCACCCAACACCCTAACGATGACACCCTCGATCTGAGCGCACACCTGCAAGCGTTAACCCCGATAGAAGCCAAAAGTTGGTTGCTCGAGCTTGCAAACTCCAATGAATTGCGCCCAATTCTGCTCAAGAGACTTGTTCGAGGGACAAGCGGCAGGGGTGTTCCCAAAGGTGCAATCAAAGCGCTCAAAAAAGTTTTGGAACGCAGCAAAGATATTGAACACGAATCTGAATTGGGTGAAGCCGCATTTTTAGAACTCGAGGCTTTAGCGCCTGAGCAACGCAGCGATGAGGCTTGGCAACTTCATGAATTGCTCGAGGATTACGAGATTGATTACGAGTATTACGACCCTGAAGACGAATCTGGTGATGCCTACTGGGAAGACCGACAAAGCGAGTGGAGTGCTGTTGCACTGCATCACTGGGCAAGCGCCGAAAGTGAATTGGGACGTGGGCAAGCGGCACTCGAGACGCTTCTACGAAAAATTGATTCCAATGGTGACATTTGGGAGGGCGTGGTCGAGATTGGAAAACGCCAACCCGAATTGCGCACACGGATTGGCGACTGGTTAAAAAAATCTGGTTCGTACCGCAAAGAAGAATTCACCCGCGATTTTTTGCGGTACTTTCGTGACCCAATCGAATATGAAAACCATCTCCGCAACAACCTTGCAACAACCCGCGATTATGCCGAACTGATGCGTTTTTACCTCGAGCAACACCGCGAAAATGATGCACTCGAGATTGCCACTGCCGGTGTCCGAAAAGAACTTAAAATTTCCCAATATGGCGAGGGAGATTATTTGGAAGTCCATACCCCTGCCCGCACATTCTGGAGTCACTCGTACCATGTGAATGACGCATCCGAAATGCTCGAGCTACTGCGCAAAAAACAACCCAGTTTTGAATGGGAACGCGCCCTTTTTACCTTCTATCCCAATTTAGACCAATACAAACACCTTTCGACCCTGTCCGAATTTGGGAAGGCTCGAGCCAGTATTTTGAAGGGCGACCTGATGCCCAATTTGCATTTTGATATTTTGCTGTTCGAGAACGACAATGCAGCCCTGGAAAAGCTGTTGCAGAAATACCCACAACCAGAACATGCCCTGAAAGTCAAACACCTGTTCCCAGATTTAAGCGCCAAAATCTTCAAAAAAGCGGCACTGGCAGAGTTTGACCGTGGCTCACGAGATCATTATGCCAACGGTGCGCGATGGGCGAAAGAATACAAGACCGTTGAGGAAGAGAAAATTTTTAAAACCTGGTTAGGAAATTTGCTCGAGGTCAACAAACGCCGTCCAGCATTGCTGGATGAGGTGCGAAAAGCCAAACTTGAAACCAAGTAGAATTTTAGATCTCGAGTTGAACGCAATCGGTTTTGAATCTCGAGCTTGGGATTTGATTGAACAGTTTTAAGCTTTGTTGACGGTATACAAAAATTGCAATCTCAGGATTTGAAAGCCCGCAAGACCGCTTCTGGTTCTTTCACCACAACCTTCAACAAGGCTCGAGCCGCTCCTGAAGGTTTGCGTAACCCTTGTTCCCAAGATTCCACCGTGCGTTCAGACACGCCCAACATGGCAGCGAATGTCGGACGAGAAACTTTCAACTGCCGCCTGGCTTCGATCACATTTGGAGCTTCTAGCCGCGTAACCCGAGCGGGTTTTAACTCGCCACGTTGGATGGCAACAGCTTGCTGCAAGCTTTCAAGTATTTTTGACACCACTTCATCTCGAGCAGCTTTCTTTTTCATGGCAACCTCTTCAATTCTTTAACCATTTGCGCAAATGCTTTTTTCTCAGGTGTTGTCAGGTCAAGTTTTGTATTTTTAGCATAAGCAAAAACCAGAAAAATCACGTTCCTGACATCAATAAATAGATAAATAACTCTTGCGCCACCACGTTTCCCGTGTCCTTTAGCAGCATGTCGGATTTTGCGAAGTCCTGCCATTCCAGGAACAACATCCCCAGCTTCGGGGTTTTGAATCAGGAAATTCTGCAATGCCCGTACATCTTCGTCGTCCAGAATTTTTTTGATCGATTCGACGAACAACGGTGTTTCGATGAACTCCACACTTTAAATCTACGACAATGCAGTATTTACGTCAAGAGAAATTCGGCTTATCAATCAAGCTCGAGAAAACCCGCAAAATACCAAGGCTCGAGCTTGGGATTTGATTGGAGAAGATTAAGCTTTGGTGACGGTATACCCGAGATTACAAGGAATCTGGCATGTTGATTTCACGAGGTGAACGGTGAAATCAGTAATTCATTGCATCAAGATTGTTTTAATGCTCGAGCTTTAAAATCGCAGGACTCGAGATTTGAATATTCTCAGAAAGACCCAATCAATGCAATACCCCAATCACAGCTTCCACCGCCGCCCGTAACCTTCCAGACACAATCAAACCCCTCGCCGCCTCGAGATCACCCGTCATGATGCGGTCACGCTCGAGGGGTGGCACAACATTTCGCACGGCATCCCTGGCGGCTTTGACCCCAATTCCTGGCTCGAGTGGCGCGTGAAACCCGAGCGCTTGCGTGGCGTTGACGAGTTCGATGGCAAAGACCCAACGCGCATTCTCGAGGATCATGGCGCACTGTCTGGCGCTGGTCGTGCCCATCGAAACGTGGTCTTCCTGGTTGGCGCTGGTCGGGATGCTGTCCACGCTGGCAGGGTGCGCCAAAACCTTGTTTTCGCTGACCAGACTGGCGGCGGTGTACTGCGAGATCATCAGACCGCTGTTCAAGCCACCCTGCATGGCAAGAAAACCTGGCATCCCCGAGAGCGCGGGGTCGAGCATGTGCTCGATACGGCGCTCAGAAATATTGGCGAGTTCGGCTATCGCAATTTTGGCGTAATCCATGACGAGCGCCACGGGTTGCCCGTGAAAATTCCCGCCCGAAATCACGGTGTCGTCGTTGTGAAAAATGAGCGGGTTGTCCGTGACCGCGTTGACTTCCCGCGTCACCACCTCGAGCGCGTGCCGCAGCGCATCGCGGCTTGCGCCATGAACTTGCGAGATGCAGCGCAAACTGTAGGCATCCTGAACTTTTTCGCAGTCCTCGTGCGAGCGGTGAATTGGAGAGTTCGCACCCAATTTTCGCACGTTCTCGGCAACCTCGATCATGCCAGGATGGGGGCGAACCCGTGAAACTCGAGCATCAAACGCCGTCAGCGTGCCTTTCAGCGCCTCAAGACTCATTGCGCCCGTGATGTCGGCAACCGTTGCCAACTCGAGCGCATCGTGTAAGGTCAAAGCCCCAATCGCGGTCATGGCTTGCGTGCCGTTAATCAGCGCCAGACCCTCTTTCGCCTCGAGCGTGATGGGTTTTAATCCCGCCTTCTCGAGCGCACGGTGTGCGGGCATGACCTGACCACCAAACCAGGCATTCCCCTCGCCGATCAGCATCAAACTCATGTGGGCGAGCGGCGCGAGATCGCCCGACGCGCCAACGCTGCCTTGGGACGGAATGATCGGATGCACGCCACGGTTCAAGCACTCGAGGATCAATTCGATCACCTCGAGACGAATGCCCGAAACGCCAAACGATAAACTTTGCGCCCGCAGCAACAGCATGGCTCGGGTCACATCTTGCGCCAGTGGTTCGCCCACGCCCATCGCATGGGAAAGAATCAAATTGCGTTGCAACAACCGCGTGTCCTCGGGCGCAATTCGCACATTCGAGAATTTGCCAAAACCCGTGGTGATGCCGTAGACGGTTTTGTTCTCGAGCACCAGTTTTTCGACGTAAGCTCGAGATGCGAGCACTTCGGCTTTGGCTTCGGGGTCTAGCGCCACGGGATGATGCTCTCGAGCAACACGCACCACATCATGCACACTTAATGGTTGACCGATCAAAATTGGATTCATAGGTTTGTGCCTTTCAATGGGGGTGTCCCAGAAAGGGCGCAGCAAACAGCGCCCCTACATTGGTATTACAAATTTTGCGTAGGGGCGCTGTTTACTGCGCCCTGCCCTTCATTGCCACCGATAAAAACCTGTCGAACAGGATTTTGTCCCAGCGCGTACGCAATCTCTCGCCAATCCGCACCCTCGAGCACCAGCACATCGGCGCGACAACCGACCTCGAGCCGTCCACGGTCGAACAATCCAAGCGCGGCGGCGGCGTTGACGGTGCTGGCAACGAGGGCTTCGGCTGGGGTTAAACCGTTCAATCGAACCGCCAACGCCAATGCCAGTTGCGCCGAGTACACTGGACTCGAGCCTGGGTTTAAGTCTGTGCCTATCGCCACGGCAGCACCTGCATCAATCAATTTTCGCCCTGGGGCGGCGGGCAAACCAAGGTGCAGGGTCACGCCTGGCAAAATCACGCCAACCGTGTCGCTCGAGGCAAGTGCTTTGATTTGGTCTGCGCCCGATGCCTCGAGATGATCCAGACTGAGCGCGTTGTATTTGATGCCCAACTCGAGTCCTCCGATGGCGTGAAATTGATCTACGTGCAGTTTGACTGCAAGATTGTTCGCTCGAGCACTTTGAAGAATAAATTCGGTTTCGATAAGATTGAATGCTTCGCGTTCGACAAAAACATCCACCGCCGTGGCGAGTTTTTGCACGGCAACTTGCGGGATCAACTCGTTCACCACCATGTCAAGGTACGCGCCACGCTCGAGGGTATCTTTGGGCGGGACGTGAATCAATAACGTTGCCTCGAGTTGCGCTGGCACTCGAGTTTGCAATTCACGCACCGCGAACAGCATTTTGAGTTCTGCCTCGAGTGTGAAACCGTAACCCGATTTGATTTCAATTGTCGTCGCACCCGAACGCATCAACGCCCCGAGCCTTGGCAGCGCGAGGTTCACCAACGTCTCGAGGCTGGCTTCGGCGGTGAATTTCATGGTGCTGCGAATGCCACCACCTGCCGCAAGAATCGCCTCGTAACCAATTCCTGAGGCTCGAGCCTCAAAATCCTGAAGGCGCGTCCCAGCCCAGACCGCGTGCGTGTGAGGGTCTATCAAACCAGGAAGGACGGCGCGACCCTCGAGATTGATGGTTTCTTTCGCCTCGCCAGTCCAGTCAGATTCGCGTCCCACCCAGGCAATCAAACCATCTTGAAAGCCTATCGCGGCATTCTCGAGTTTGAACAATTCACCGTGAGCTGCGCCGCGATGCAATCCAGCACCGTGCGGGGTCACGAGTTGCGAGATTCCTGTCAGCAACAAATCAAGCATCAAACACCGCCAAAAAGGTTTCAATAATTAATCTCGCCGCAAAAAGCGCACTGTTGCCGCTGGCGTCAAGGTTTGGGGTCATTTCCACCAGATCAAAACCAACCAGTTGATTGCGGGCTGCGGTGGCTTGAATCAATTTGACCGCCGTTGCAAAACCTAGACCATCGGGTTCTGGACTCGAGGTGGCAGGAAAAAAACTTGGATCAAATGCGTCCACATCAAACGACAAGTACACGTTTTTACCACTCGGAAGCCTTGAAATCACTTGCTCGAGATTTTCCATTTCCCAGATTGGAATTAACGTATGACCTCGAGATTTTGCCGCCTGCACCGCCTCGCGGTCTGAACGCACACCACGCAACCCGAGCGTGGTGATGTGCTTCAAATTCGCTAAATCCTCGCACGCCCGCCTGAACGGACTCGAGTTGGAGAACTTGGTGTCATTGCGCGTGTCCGTGAAATCCAGATGCGCGTCAATCTGCACGATATACAAGTCTGGCACGTCATCAAACGCCCGTAAAATGGGGTAACTGACGCTGTGATCGCCACCCAAAAAGACAGGCAATTTCACCCGAGAACGCAAGGCTCGAGCCGAGGTTTCAATCCGTGCCCGTGCCAATTCAGGCTCGAGACTCGGTAAATCCACGTCGCCCACGTCACGCAACTCGAGGTTGAGAAGGCGTTGACGGTCTGATTTCAGATCGTAAAAACCCTCAATCGATAAAGCGTAACGCAAACTCGCCTCACGAATCGCTCGAGGGGCAAAACGTGCTCCAGGACGGAAACCCAGCGCAATGTCAAACGGCACACCCAACACACCAACGTCAGCATTCCAAGCTTGCTCGAGACTGACAATAGGCGCTCGGGCAAAACTCGAGATTCCTG
>JAYTKL010000619.1:0-13282 GCA_043730305.1 Deinococcales bacterium
TGCGCGGTCTGCAAGAACACGGCTGGCGCTTGAAGAGCGTGGACGACATGCTGGCACTGCGCCATCATCTGGTTGGCGTGCTCAAGGAAGCCGAGGCGACCAGTGACCCCAAGCAACTCGAGCAACTGCTGAATTTTGTGATTGTCGGCGCTGGTTTCGCTGGGGTCGAAATGTGCGCCGCCGTCGCCGACTGGCTGAAAAGTGCCAAACGGCATTATCCCGTGCTGACTGAGCACCAAGCCAAGATCAGTTTGGTGCATTCTGGGACTCAAATCCTCGAGGTGCTGCGTCCTCAGTTCGCCAAGCTCGCCGATCATGCCAGCCAAACCCTCGAGCGCTGCGGCGTGCAACTGGTTCTTTCGGCGCGGGTCGCCGAGGTCACACCCTGGGGCGCGTGGCTCGAGGATGGACGCTTTTTGACTTCCAGCACGGTCATTGCCACGGCGGGCACTTCACTGACCGCCATGCCCGGTACAGAAACGCTACCTCGGGATGCTCGAGGGCGGATCATGACCGATCAGAACCTGAATGTTCAGGGGTATGCCAACCTCTGGGTGGGAGGCGATACCGCGCAGGTCAAATACCCCAGCCAAACTGGTGACTGCCCGAGCAATGCCCTGTTCGCCATGAAACACGGCATGACCACCGGGGACAACATCGCCCGCAGTCTGCAAGCCCAGCCTTTGCGCCGATTCGCCTTCAAGGGAATGGGTCAAGCCGCCAGCCTCGGCATGGGACGCGGCATTGCCGAACTGCACTGCATTCAATTCACTGGGGTGCTCGCTTGGATCATGCGCCTTGGCTTTTTTATCTGGTACATGCCCAGCAAACGTCAGGGTTTGCAAGTGCTGCTCGACTGGCTGTTGCTGCCGATCAACGGGCGACAGATGATCTCACCGACCAGCCCAGGGCGCAAAACGCAAGTCATCTCGGCACTGCCCGCACACCAACTCGAACCTCAACTCGTTCCAATCCGAAGCTCGAGCACAATGGCACTCTGGAACGAATAAAGCGTGCTCTGGTTTGGCGTAACGCCCTTCGCCCTCCGAGAGCGCTGCGACCTGGTACGCCTTGCCCGAATTCGACTCGCTCAACAATGACCAACAGCCGCTCGAGTTCGCGCAAGCGGTTGTGGCTTAAGTCAGAACCCTGCGATGAGGTTCTGAATTAAGCCGTGTTCCAAACCCAGAATGCTTGCGCCGAGACTCTCAAAGTTCGCCGTTACCTTTGACGGGTGTCTCGAGGCAGCGATTTTAAACCACCGGAATTTCAATGCTTTCCCAACCAAAGGTCAATTTCACCTGGGTTAATTTGCGGGGCATCTTTAAAGCCCTCGCCAGGGCGGGATCAAAATAATCTTTGAACATTGGCGGGCGGGCAAGCTCGAGGTAGGTTTTGATTTTCTCGTACGTGCCGCTCGAGAACAACGCCTCGAGTTCTTCAGGTCTTGTGCAGTGTTGAATGATGGCTGGAACGTGGGTGATGCCACCGGCGAGCAGGGCGGCGGCGCGGTGCGTGCCGTTGTTCAGAATCAAACGCCCGTCAAACGATGTGACCGCCAAACAATTCGCGCCTGGTCCCGCCACCAAACCGATTACGCCGGCGGCACGTCCTGGCAGTTGATGCCCCGTAACCTGATGCGGCTCGAGCAGTACCGAACCCAGAAAGCGCAGGTCGTTGGAGGGTGAGACGAAAACATAACCGTTTTGGGCGACTTTGGAAAATTTCACAATCGGCGCTGGTGGCTCGAGCAGACAGAATTTGAAGGTGTCCTCGGTGCTGGTGTGCTGCTTGATTTTGGTTTGTAAATCCCTGACGTACGAAAAATTGACGTGTTTTTGAAAGACCGACAGTTGCCGCAGGTCAACAATGGCAACGTCAATGTCCACAATGTCGAAGGTGCGTTGCACGATCGGGTCTGCCAGCACTTGGTCGCGCAGTTCAAACAAATTTTCACTCAGGGCGGTCATTTGGGTGTTGGTGGCAATTTCGGCTTCGGTTTGCTCGAGTGAACGAACATGGTCGTTGGCGTTGCGCCACTCTTCGGCAAGGCTTCTCGAGTCTTTTTGCTCTAAGTCGTTGCTTTTGACAAATGAAATAAAGTCATCCATCGATGGATAACCTCGCAGGTAAATGTAATCGTCCAGAATAGGGGCGCGTGCCTCGAAGGTGGTGTCGTTCATGGAACCCTGTTTTGCTTAGTATTTAGCATGTGTCGCATTCTATTCCAAACAAGAGGCTCGCGGGATTGGTCATTTGGAGGTTCTCGTCGGGTTTTGTCAGGATGTTGCGGATGGTGGCATTTTTACTTGTACCGCTCGAGATTCCTGATTGAAGATTTACCATTAACTATAGCTAAATATAGTGTCTTTCACGGCTTGGATTTGCATTTTAAGGATTTTTGTGTATACTCGAGTTCACAAGCTCAACGTGTCGGCATTTACAATCTGTAAGTATTCCAAAAGTTCGGTTGGATAATACAGTTCGGTTGGATACTCGGTGTGGGGACAGCTTTAAGAAAGAGGTGGAATATGAAGTTAGGAAATTTGAACTTGCAGGAACTCAGCCAGAACCAGATGCTCGAGGTGAGCGGTGGCGGCAAAAAAGGCGGTAAGGGTAAAGGCAGCTCGGGCGGAAACAGCTCGGGTGGCGGTTGCGGTGGCAATAGCTCGGGCGGCAATAGCTCGGGCGGCAATAGCTCGGGCGGTTGCGGCTGCAGTCCAATAATACCAATCTAATACCAGTCAGCGTTCCGTAATCAAGCCTTTAAACCATCAATCTGCAAACCTCCGATGACCTTTGGTGTCGGAGGTTTTGTTTGGTATGACCTGGTACTGCTCTTGTCCAGAGGCGCAGCCACAGACTTTCATGCGTGTTTTTCGACAGGTGATTGTGAACCCACTGGATTGGCAATGATTCTGACGCACTTCGGGCGGCTCGAGCCGTTGTATCGCCTGGGTGATCTGGCAGGCACAACCGTCCCGTGAAGCTCGTGTTCTTGGCGCGTTGGCAACCCTCGAAACTCGAGTATCGTGATTTGAGAACTCGAGCCTTCAGATCAACCCAGCACGAATAATTCTCGAGCGGTCAGCAGTTACTCTGGTTCATTGCTAATTGTGCTCTGCTCACTTAAACTCGAGTGTATATGGGCGTTGATCTGAACCGTTTACTCTCGAGCCAGCCGCTTTCCGAATTTGAAGCGCAAGAATGGATGTTCGCGCAACTGAACGGCGACCTGACGCCGATTCAGATGGCGGCGGTCTTGACGGCACTGCGGGTGCGCGGTGAAACGGTGGCGGAAATCACGGGTTTTGCCAAAGCCATGCGCGAACGGGCGGTGCGGGTGCATGTCAAGCCCGGGGTGCTGGTGGACACTTGCGGCGCCGGTGGTTCGGGCGTGTCGGTGTTTAACATTTCGACGGCGGCGGCGTTTGTGGTCGCCGCAAGCGGTTTGCGGGTGGCAAAGCATGGCAACCGCACCGCCACGCGCAAGTCGGGCAGTGCAGATTTGTTTGAAGCCATCGGCGTCAAGCTCGAGATGACGCCAGAACAGCTTGCCGAGTCAATTGACACCATTGGAATTGCGTTTTTGTTCGCCCGCAATCATCATCCTGCAATGCGGTTTGCTGCGCCTGTACGTGCCGAGTTGGGTGTGCCGACGGTCTTTAACATTCTTGGACCAATGACCAACCCTGCTGGGGCGACCCATCAATTGTTGGGCGTTCCAAGACCAGAGTTGTTGCGTCCAATGGTGGAGGTGTTGCGTAATTTGGGAACGACGGGCGCAATGTTGGTGCATGGGGTTGCACTGGGCGGCATTCGTTACGATGACATCAGCGTGGCGGGAACAACCAGCGTCGCTGAACTGCGAAACGGTGAGATTCTCGAGTACAGCCTCGAGCCTGAAGATTTGGGACTGATGCGTCACGCACCAGAATTGTTATTGGGTGGCACACCAGCCGAGAATGCGGTTACGGTGCGGGCAGTGCTGGGTGGTGGCGGCACGGCGGCGCAACGTGATGCGGTGGCGGCGAACGCGGCTGGCGCGATTTACACGGCTGGCGGTGCGGACAGCCTGAAAAACGCGGTGGTGCTGGCGCTCGAGATTTTAGAGTCTGGCGCGGCACTTTCAAAACTCGAGGCGTACGTGAAATTCTCTCAGGGGTTGTAAGTGGCGGCAACGGTCTTGCTGGTCGAGGACGAACTGGCGGTGCGTGAAGCCTTGCGTTTTCACCTCGAGCACGCCGGTTTTACCGTACTGGCAACGGGCAGCGCGTTGGAAGCTTGGGATTGGTTGCCTGGCGTGGATGCGGTGGTGCTCGACTGGATGCTGCCCGACCAGCCTGGTCTGACATGGCTCAAACGTCTTCGGGAAAGCAGTTTCTCGAGTCTGCCAGTGCTGATGCTGACCGCCCGAGCTTCCGAGGTTGACCGTGTTGAAGGCTTGGATTCTGGCGCTGACGATTACCTGACCAAGCCGTTCAGTTCGCCCGAATTGATCGCTCGGGTGCGGGCGTTGTTGCGTCGCAGCAAACCTCAACAAACGGCTGTCAAGCAGGGTTCGCTCGAGGTTCGGCTTATGGATGCCGAAGTTTTTTTGGATGGTGTAAGACTCGAGTTGACACGGCGCGAATTTGATTTGCTCAGGTTTTTGGCTGCCAATGTCGGACGGGTGTTTTCTCGTCAGGAACTCTTGGATAAGGTTTGGGGTCTGGATTTTGATGGCACGGAACGCACCGTCGATCAGCACATCACGCAATTGCGCCAGCGTTTGAATGAGACGCTGGAGCACCCAAAATTTCTCGAGACGGTGCGCGGCAAGGGTTACCGAATGCGGGTGCAAGCATGAGTTTGGACATCAGCCTCGATTTTGTGCGCGACGCGGTGCTGGTTTTTGAAAAAGGCGAATTGCGTTTTTTGAATGCGGTCGCCAGTGAACTTTTTGGCATCAAGCTCGAGCGTTTTCGCAGCTTCCGCGCCATAGAAGTGCTGCGCAATTACAAACTCGAGCAATTGCTGTTGACGGGCGGCGAAACTGAACTCGAGTTGGCTGGGAAAACCTTGGTGGCTCGATCCAAAGCCGGTACGCTCATTTTGGAAGACGTGACCTTCATTCGGCAGCGCGAACGCGAACTCCGCGAGGTCATGGCGGTACTCTCGCACGAGTTTCGCACGCCGGTCACGGCGGTCAAGGGTTTGCTCGAGGCGTTGCTGGTCATGGAAACCAACCCCAGCAGCGCCGTGCCAGACACCCGCAAACGCTTTTTAGAACTCAGTTTGCTCGAGATTGAACGCCTGGTGCGCCTGAGCGAAGATTTAACAGTTGGTTTTAGACCTCAAGCCGAACGGACTTTTGTGCTCGAAGAGGTGATCGAACGGGTCTTGCGCTTGACGCTCGAGGAATTCGGGCGGCGCAGCGTGAGGGTACATGTTTCTGGCGAAGATCTGCTCGTGCGTTGCGACCCCGACAAACTCGTTCAAGCGCTTTTAAATTTGCTCGAGAATGCCGCCCGTCACGGTCCAAACCCTGGTGAAATCCAATTGACAGCCAATCTTGAAGGTCATCTGGTGCTGGTTCGGGTGACAGATTTTGGAGCGCAACTCGAAAATTACCAGAATATTTTTGACGCCAAAAAACGTGGCGCTGACTCGAGCGGCTCGGGCATGGGTTTGTACATTCTCAAAACCATTGTTCAAGCTTGGGGCGGGAATGCCTGGGGACGGTTTACGGGTTCTGGGAATGAGTTTGGGTTTTCTGTACCCAGTCCAAATTGAGAGACCTGAATTGTTTCGCCCTGAGCAAAGCTTGAAATTGCAGCACAACCAAGCGGTGAAGAATATGAATCTGGTATCGTTTCCAGACATCAAGGAGACTCACATGACACATCACTCGAGCAAGGGAAAGTTTGAATTTCATGTTTCACGTGTCGCACGTGAAGAATACGATTTCGACCTTGATTTGTTCTCGAGTTCGGGGAATGTCGTGTTTGCCAATTTTGCGGCGGCTCGGGCGTTTGCCGCCAAACTGAACGCCAAAAACCCGGCGCGTGGCGTTCGGGCGGGCGATATCAACGCGATGGGTCTGATTGACGAGGTCATGCACGCTCTGGTCGAGGAGTACCGCTTGCGGCACAACCCAAAGTTGTGGCAACAGGCGCTGGCGCTTCTCGAAAGCCAGATTGGTGCAAGCCGCGTCAGTGCGGCACTGCTCGAGTTTGGAAGGCGTTTTCCGCCTCTGACGGTGTTCACCAAAGAAATCAAACTCGAGGCGTATCTGGCTGCCACGAGCGAGGGGCGAGAAAACCGCGAGGTCATGCTCGAGGAAATGTTAATGCTCTGGCTTGAGAACGCCAACCCCGCGTTCACACCGTTTGGCGATTTGTTCGACGATGCCAGCCTTAAAACCAATTCCGCCTACCCCAGCATCATTTCGAGTTTGGAAACTTTTTTCGAGGCGCAAGCCCCGTTTGAACTGGCGGGCGGTCTGAGTTTGTGGCGCACACTTCGCGCCCCAGCGCTCAACCATCCAGGCTCGCTTGAGGAACAACTGAAAATGCTGCTCGAACGTTTCGGCGGCGTGTTTTCGGGCGCTCGAGCCGAACGTCTGGGCAAAATGCGCCTTCGGCTGATCTCGAGCTTGGATTTGATCTCCGAAGAGGGACGCGGGATCAACGCCATGAATGCGGCTCAGGCGGGCGGCGGTTTCGCGGGCGGTTTTGGCGGTCGGGTGGACGTGCGCAAACTCGAATCTCGAGGGTTGGAAGATGAACCCGAGAACTTCACGCTTGACCGCGAATGGATGCCAAACCTGGTCTTGATCGCCAAGAACGCCTTTGTCTGGCTCGATCAACTCTCCAAAAAATACGGGCGTCACATCGCAACCCTCGACCAAGTGCCAGACGAAGAACTCGAGCTTCTGAAGTCTTACGGCGTGACGGGCTTGTGGCTGATCGGTTTGTGGGAACGAAGCTTTGCGAGCAAAGAAATCAAGCAACGCATGGGCAATTCCGACGCGGTCGCCAGCGCCTACAGTTTGTATGATTACAGCACCGCCTTCGACCTTGGCGGCGATAACGCCGTGGGTAATTTGCGTGCTCGAGCCTGGACGCGCGGTATTCGCCTGGCGTCCGACATGGTCCCAAACCACGTCGGCATTGACGGACGTTGGGTGCTCGAGCATCCAGAATGGTTCATTCAACTGCCCTACAGCCCCTACCCTGGTTACACGTTCAATTCGGGCGACCTGAGCCGTGATCCAAACGTCGAAATCAAACTCGAGGATCATTATTACGACCATTCCGACGCGGCGGTGGTTTTCAAACGCACCAACCGCCACACGAATGAAACGCGTTACATTTATCACGGCAACGACGGCACAGGGCTGCCCTGGAACGACACCGCGCAACTCGATTACACCCGCGCCGACGTGCGCGAAGCCATCATTCAAACCATTTTGCGCGTCGCCAAACAATTTCCGGTGATTCGCTTTGATGCCGCCATGACACTCGCCAAAAAACACGTTCAACGCCTTTGGTTTCCCGAACCTGGCAGCAACGAGGGCGTGGCTTCCAGGGCAGAATTTGGCATGAGCAAACAGGACTTTGACGCGCTCGTGCCGCTCGAGTTCTGGCGCGAGGTTGTGGACAGGTGCGCTGTCGAAGCCCCAGACACACTGCTGCTTGCCGAGGCGTTCTGGATGATGGAAGGTTATTTTGTCCGAACTTTAGGAATGCACCGCGTTTACAACAGCGCCTTCATGAACATGCTGGGCGACGAAAAGAACGGCGAGTACCTCGAGATCATCAAAAACACCCTCGAGTTTGAACCCGAGATTTTAAAACGTTTTGTCAATTTCATGAACAACCCCGACGAAAAAACGGCGGCGGAACAATTTGGTAAAAGCGACAAATACTTTGGCGTGGCAACGCTCATGGCGACGCTCCCAGGGCTGCCGATGCTCGGACACGGTCAAATCGAGGGTTTCACCGAAAAGTACGGCATGGAATACCGCCGCGCATACTATGACGAAACCCCCGACCAAGGCTTGATCGACTACCATTACAGCCAGATTTTCCCACTTTTAAAGAAACGTTATCTGTTCGCCGACACCCAAAACTTTGCGCTGTTCGACTTCGGACACGATGTTTACGCTTACAGCAACCGCGTCGGACCCGAGAAAGCGCTGGTGGTTTTTAACAACTCGAGCCGCCAGGTTTCGGGCGCGGTTCATCACGGACAGACGGGACGCCGTCAAAAAATCAGCTTGCAACAAGCCCTGGGCGCGAACACCAGCCGTCAACATTTCTTGATCTACCGCGACCTGGTCAGCAACCAAGAATTCATTCGCAACGCCGCCGATATCAGCGATCAGGGCTTAAAACTCGAGCTTGGCGCTTACGCCAGGGCTGTATTGATCGACTGGCGCGAGGTTTTTGACAGTGACGGACGCTATCAAAAAGTGGCGCAAATGCTCGGTGGGCGCGGTGTGTACAGCGTCGAACAAGCCACACGCGAATTGTACCTCGAGCCGATTTTGACCCCCTGGAACGCCCTGATGAACGCTGAAACCTTCAAGGGCTTAATCGACAAGCCGTCCAAAGTCTTTTTTGGAAATCTCGAGATGAAAGCCAAAGCTGTGACAGACGGCATTGAAATTTTTGCAGGATCGGACTTGGACGGCACCACATACGCCAAAACCGTGCGATCAAACCTCGAGAAACTGAAAAACCCTTCCAATATGACTATCGCCTGGATTTTGACCGAAGGTTTGGCAGCCATGCCAGCCCAATCTCGAGTCTGGCTTGACGAATACCTGCTCGCCGCCAGTGTTGAGCGCACCTTCACCGACCTCGGCTTAAGCCAGAACGAAGCCTGGAATGCCGTGCAACGCCTGAAATTCTTGGTGTCCGTGCAAGACAGCCTGGGTAAACCCAGCACGCTCGAGGCACTGCTGAGTGAATGGACTGCCGATTCTGACGCCAGCACCGCCCTGGGTTTGAACACCTTTGAGGGCACAACCTACTTGGGGCAAGCTCAACTCGAGGCGACTTTAAACGATGCACTCGAGATAGAAACGTTTTTAGGTACTGAAAAAGTATTTGCAAAAGTTGCCACCAGCCTCAAAAATGGCGCAAAAAAAGCAGGGTACAAACTCGAGATGCTGATGAAGGTCAAAAAGGTGGCTCGAGGGAAAACGGTTGCCAGCAAAACTGTGAAAACCAAAACCTTAAAAACCCTCACAACGCCCACGTTAAAAACCGCCAAGACCGTCAGGGCGCAGCGTCTTGACCCTACAGCAGCACCTGTTTTGACCATAAACACGCACCTAACGGGCATGGTCGCTGACGGGCTTGGGTCGCAAGCAGCGCCCCTACAAAACGCCTCACCAAAAAAGACGGCAACAAAAACCTCGAGCACACCCAAAACCAAAAACCCCGTAGGGGCGCTGCTTGCCGCGCCCTCTCCCAGCAAACCCAAAACAACAAAAACCTCAAGCCTCAAAACACCCGACAACCTCGAGCGAATCGAAGGCATTGGACCGAAATTTGCCAGCGCTTTAAATGAGGCGGGAATCAAATCCTTTAGCCAGCTTGCCAAAGCCAAACCCGACAAGCTCGAGAAAATCTTGAGCGAAGCTGGTTTGCGTAAACCCGCCAGTTTAAGCACCTGGGCAGAACAGGCAGCCTTGCTTGCCAGTGGTGACGAGGCTGGTTTTGAAACACTCACCAAGGTTCTGACCGCAGGGCGCAAAAAGTAACGTTAAAATAAGGCATTCATGACCAAAGTTTTAAAAGTCAACCCAGACAACCCCGAATTTGATGCCGTCCTTGAGGCGGCACGCATGATTCAAACGGGCGGTCTGGTCGCGTTCCCAACCGAAACCGTTTACGGTCTGGGCGCTCATGGTTTGTCGGCAACGGCGGTCAGACGCATTTTTGAAGCCAAACGCCGTCCCAGCACCGACCCATTAATCTTGCACGTTGCCAGCCCGCTCGAGGTTGAAATGCTGACCACCGCCTCAGCCATGCGGGTGCTGGAGCGTCAAATTGATGCCCTGTCCGAAAGTTTCTGGCCCGGGGCGTTGACCCTGGTCTTGCCGCGTGGCTCGGGTGTGCCACTCGAGGTGACGGGCGGCGGCAACACGGTGGCGGTGCGCGTGCCGTCGCACAAGGTGGCTCAGGCGCTTATTCGCGCGGCGGGCGTGCCGATTGCCGCCCCGAGTGCCAATTTGTTCAGCCGTCCAAGCCCGACCAGTGCCAGCGACGTGCTCGAGGATTTAAAAGACCGTGTTGATATGGTGCTCGACGGTGGCTCAACCGAAATTGGTTTGGAAAGCACCGTGCTCGATCTGACCACATCCATTCCAACACTGCTGCGCCCTGGCGGTGTACCACTCGAGGAACTCGAGCGCGTGCTGGGCGAGGTTGCATTGCCTGGTGAGGTGGTCATGGATGCCAATTCGATTGCACCCTCGCCCGGAATGCAACTCAGACATTACGCCCCTCGAGCCAAAATGGTTTGCTTGATGGGCGCGGTGGGAATGCCGCTTCGTGCCGCGTTAAAAAAAGAAGCCGATGCGATTGTGGCATCTGGGCAGCGTTTGGGTTTGTTGCTGTGCCATTCTTCAATGCTCAGTCTGGACGGCATCAACGCCGAGCGCGTGAATTTGGGTGCGTGTTCCAATCAGTGGTTTATTGCCTCGCAGTTGTTCACGGGTTTGCGGGCACTTGATCGGGCGGGTGCGGATGTCATTTTGACGCATGGGTTTGCCGATGTTGGTTTGGGACGGGCGATCAATGACCGCTTGTACCGCGCCAGCGAAGGGCAGGTGGTTCAGGTCGAAATGATTACGGGTCGTCCTGGAAAATCAGTTACCACACCTACCGTCGAAGACGACTTGTTGCGGTCTTCTGAGGGTGACTTATTGGGTTAAAGTCAGTATCTCGAGCGAGTATACTTGGACATGCCGGTTTTTAAGGGATTCATCAAAGATGTGAAATACAATGCGAATTTAACACCCATGCTCAAGTCATACGATTTGAAAGGCTTTGATATTAACAGTGTAAAAACATCGGGTTTGATTCAAACCTCGACGGGAGTGTTGGCATTTTCCAAATGGTTGTCGCCTAAACGAAGTCGTAGCTATCCATTTGAAAGGGTCTACAATACTTATAATAGTCTTGGTCAAAAAATTATTGCCATTATTCCAATTATAAAAGATGAGGGTATTAATGGTGAAAACGACTTCATTGCATATAATACTTTCTCTTGGATGAGTCTATTCAATATATATATAGTTTTAGCATATTATTCGAGTGCTAATAAAAATCCGAGAATGCTACAAAAAATAGAAAAACAAGAATTTGAATTAGCTTTTATTTGCGATCAAATTGATTCTATTGTAAAATATGAGAAAAACGCTTTATGCTGGAATCAAGTGATTTTAGAAAATCAATTTATTAATGTTCTTGAAATTGCGGTAAATTGCTATGAAAATATTTCTTTGCAGACAGGTGTTCAAACTCATAGTCATTTAAAACGATTAAATGACTATTCAGAAGATTTAAAAGTTTACCAAGAAGACTCATTGAATGATTCAAAAAACGCGGCATTTAAAGAAACTAAAGCCAAACATGCTTTTGAAGCAGTAACCACAGTACATAAATATGTGGTTGAGATTGATGATTGTCATGGGGGTGTGTACTTCTTAGTGCCAGATGTTATTCAAATTGAGGATAATATTTGGGTTATCATCGAATCAAAAAATACTACTAAGGGAAAAAAATTACCCACACCTTCTGATATTAAAGATGGTCTGTTCAAATTGATTATGTTCTCGAACCTTGATCATTTAGATTGTGATGGTGTTTCGGTTGAGTTCAAAACCAGGCTGCAATTGACTGGCAACGGCGTTCGGGGGCAATTAAAGATGCCCTGCCCCGAAAACGAGGTCAAACAATTTTTGCAAAATAATACCTTCAGCAAAACCCAACAAATCACAATAAAGCTGCTGAACCAAGAAGCCCAATCAAACCCAAAGCTCGAGATTCTGATTGAAAGCAATGGGGTGAAATGATGTTGAAATCCCCGCTTCGTTATCCTGGTGGTAAAGCCAAAGTTTTGGATGCGATTTTTGATCGTTTTCCAGAGCGCTTCCTCGAGTTTCGAGAACCTTTTGTTGGTGGTGGCAGTGTTTTTTTGGCGGTACGTCAGAAATTTCCAGACACCCAAGTTTGGATCAATGACTTAAACCTTGACCTGATCGCCTTTTGGCGAACGGTACAAACAGATTGTGTGGCGCTGACAACAGAGGTTAGACGGATCAAGGAGACTGAACATGATGGACGGGCTTTATTTGAACGGTTTCGCTTGAGTTTGTCCGATGATTTAACCCAGTTCGAGAGGGCAGTACGTTTTTTCGTATTAAACCGCATCACTTTTTCTGGGACGGTGGACAGTGGAGGGTATTCAGGACAATCTTTTCAAGGGCGTTTTACCCACTCGAGTATTGACCGTGTTCAAGAAATTGCTGGGCTGATTCAGGGTGTCAGGATTACCAATCTGGACTACCGAGAAGTGCTGAACGCAGTTGGACAAAATGTTTTTGTATTTCTCGATCCGCCGTACTTTAGTGCCACAAAATCAAAACTGTATGGCAAAAAAGGTGATCTTCACGTCGGCTTTGACCACGGGGAATTTGCGCTCGAGATGCAACGAAGCCTACATCGTTGGCTGATTACTTATGATGATTGCACCGAAATCCGTAACGCTTTTGCATTTGCCCAGATTGAAGACTTTTCAGTACAGTACGGCATGAACAACTATAAACAAACCAATGCGGCTCGAGGGGCTGAGTTGTTTATTTCAGATCAAACCCTTGCGCCTGTCCAAGATGAATTATTTGCTTTTGTCTAAGTCTCTAACCCAGTGTCCCAAGTCGTTCGACCAGCAGGTCAAAAAACCCGTCCGCATCGGCGGTCATCGCCACATCACAATTCGGTGCTTTGCCAGTCACATCCCAAACATCACAGACGGTTCGTCCAAAACTCAGTCCTGGTAAAACATCCACTTCAACGTGCATGTTTTGCACCGTGAACAATTCGGGTTTGATTAAATAAGCAATCGTGCAAGGGTCGTGCAGGGCAGGTCCTGCAAAGCCGTAACGTTTGTTGTACGCCAGCTTGAAAAACTCGAGCAGTTGCACGGTCACATTTCCGACCCTCGAGTTTAAGGCTTTAAATTTTGCCACGCGGTCTGGTGTGGCAAGGCATTGATGCGTTAA
>JAYTKL010000620.1:0-1147 GCA_043730305.1 Deinococcales bacterium
TCATCGCGGTCACGCTCGAGAATGCGGATGACCACGCCGCGCGAACGGTTTTGGCTGCGTTCTTCGCGCACCACCACGCGGTCGCCGTGCCAGGCAAACAGAGAATCCCTGGCGTCAATCGAAAATTCTTTCATGCCTGGCGTTTCGGGTTGTACGATGCCGCCACGGTTGTTGGTGACGCTGTAACGCCCGACCACCAAATTGACATCTCGAGGTAAACCGTACGTGTGGCGGCGCACCAGCGTTAAACGCCCAGCCGCGACCAGACTCTCGAGCGAATCCTCGAGTCCTTTGCGTCCGCCCAGACGTTCATAATCAAAGGCTGGCAAGCGTTTGGCAATATCGCGCACCTGATGCGCCCTCGGGTTGGCGCGGAAAAACTCCAAGAGCGCCTCGAGCGGATCGAGCGGCGCTTTTTGGGTTTCAAAAATGTTGGTACGCCCAACTTTTCGCGCCCGAACGCCTGGTTTGCTGGCTTCTGGCACGGGAATCGGTTTTAAGGTTTCCGCATCCAGCATTTCGATAGCAACTTCATCGGCATCAACAGGAAGTTCGAGCGTTGCAGACTCGAGCGTACTTGACTCGAGCGGTATCAATTCGAGTTGCGTCACTTCAGAAACACTCTTTTTGCGTCCACGGGTTTTCTTTGGGATTTCTACAACCTCGAGCCTGACGGGTTCAACCGCCACAAGCTCGAGCAAGGCTGGTTCTGGCTCGAGTAACACTTCTGGTCTGGCGCGTCGGGTCTTTGGCTTCATTGCCAGAGGTTCAGCAATTTCAACTTGCGGTTTTTGCTTGTTTTGAGCTTTTGCTTTGTTCTCAACTTCAATCTCGAGTATTGATTCAACAATTACTTGTGCCGCAGGTACAACTTTTTTGCGGCGACCTCGGGTTTTGGGTGCGGTTTCGGGTGCAACAGATTCTTGAGTTTCGAGTGCAACTGGTTCAATCATTTCAAGTGTTGGCGTAGCAACTTCAACAGGCGCGGATTTCTTCGCACCTCGAGTGACAGGTTTCTTCGCTTTGCTGTTCAAAGCGGCTGGAATTGGGGTTGGTTGAGTTTCCTCAACGGCTTTTTTCCTCGGCTTTTTCGAGGCGGGCGCTTTCGCACCTTTTACAACAGACTGGCTAATACAAACTCCTTCAC
>JAYTKL010000621.1:0-9590 GCA_043730305.1 Deinococcales bacterium
ATTGTGTATCATTTCTCGAGAATCCTTATAATAACCCCGTGCCTGAAATCTCAACTGTCCTCGACAAACGCATCAACCAGACGCGACGCGCCCTGACAAACGCCTTGATTGGACTGACCCTCGAGAAAGGCTACGACGCCCTGACGGTGCGTGACATCAGCGACCGTGCTGACATCGGTTACGCCACGTTTTTCAGGCATTTCTCCGACAAAGACGCCCTCTTGGAGGATGTACTCGAGAGAACACTGAGCGAATTTCTCGAGCTGATTCGACCTGTGATGAACGATCCTGAACGCACCGTGGCACTGGTTTTTGAACACGTCAAACAAAACAGTGACCCTGTTCGCGTCTTGCTGCGCACCCGCAATGTCAGTCCGCTGCTGCCTCGCATTTTCGCTTTCTCATCACAAGCCATGCTTGAAACCCTGACCCCCAATCCCAAAAGTCTGATTCCAGCCGAGATTGCCGCGCATCACATGATCGTCTCAATTCTCGAGTTGATCGAATGGTGGCTCGAGCATGAAATGCCGTACCCGCCAGAGCATATGGGCAAAATCGTCAACGCGCTCATCATGCAGCCGACCCGAAAACTGGCTTTTCTCGAGAGGTAAACGTTAATCCCGCATCTCGAGTCTCAAACTTGGAATTTCAAGCGTCTTGCTGGCAATATTCTCGAGCAGTCTGCGGTCATGTGAGGCAAAAATAATTGTGCCCGTAAACTCGAGCAGCAGTTTCTCGAGTGCCGCAATCGCGTCAATGTCGAGGTTGTTGGTTGGTTCGTCGAGAATCAAAAGGTGGGCTTTGGTCACACTCAAACGCGCCAGCGAGAGCCGTGTGCGTTGACCGCCGCTCAAGGTTGGAATGGCTCGAGTTGGGTCTTTGGGTAAACCCAAACTTGCCAGCAGCGCGAACAATTCTCTCGTCTCGAGGTCAGGATTGGCGGCAAGTAACGCGTCTTTCAGGGTTTGGTATTCCTCGAGTTCCTCGGTGTTCTGACCAGCCCAGTACATGTTCAGTCCAACACCCGTCAGAATCTTGCCGCTCGAGATTGGCAACTGCCCAAGAATGGCTTTGATCAGCGTGCTTTTACCGCCACCGTTCACGCCGACAAGCGCCAGTCGTTCACCGCGCCGAACGTGCAAATTCAAACCCTCGAGAATCAATTTCTCACCCCGCTCGAGCTTCAGATTCTCGAGCGTCAAAACCTCGTTTGGTCCGTGATTGACACTTCCAAGTTTGATGCGGGTCATGAAGTTTTCTTCAAAGGGTTTCTCGAGTTCGCCCATGTGCTCAATGCGTTTCTCGAGCGCCAAGGTGCGGCGTCCGCTTTTATGGGTTGCACGGTTCGTCAGGTGACTGGCGGTGGTCTTGTCTCGGCTTCCAACACGGTGTTTGTTTTCGGCTCGAGAGGCTTGCTGCGCCGCCAGTTGCGCCTCGATCTGCAATTGCTTGACTTTGCGTTCGTGGTTCTCAAAAGCGATCAACGCCGATTCCCGCAAGATTCGTTTGACCTCCATCGCCTGAGAATAATTGCCTGGATATTCGGTCAACTTCTGCCGCTCGAGTTCGTAACAACGCCTGACCGTCGCATCCAAAAACGCCCTGTCGTGCGAGACGATCAAAAATCCAGCTTCGGAAGTGTTCACAAAATCCTCGAGCCAGATCAGACTTTCCAAATCAAGATGATTGGTCGGTTCGTCGAGCAAATAAAAATCGCTCGGTTCGATCAGCAGTCTTGCCAGCAGTGCTCGGCGTTCCTGCCCGCCCGAAAGCGCACGACTCGAGAAATCACCGTTCAACCCCAAACCCGCCAAAATACTTTCGCTTCGAGCTTCAATGTCGTAACCGCCAGCCACGCGAAAAGCTTCCTCTGACAGCGCGAATTGCTCGAGGTTTTCAGTGCTTGGAATCCCGAGATTTTTTTGGGCTTCCTCGAGTTCGGCTTTCAACTGCCTGTGACGCACCGGCAGCACGATCTCGCGCAAGCTCCCAGCCTCAAGTTCAGACCGTTGCTCGAGGTACGCCAGTCGCCCAGAGGCACTGACCTCGCCCGCATCTGGAAACTCGAGTTTGGTCAAGAGTTTCATGAGGGTGGTTTTGCCACTGCCATTGCGCCCAAGAAGCCCGACGCGATCACCCGCGTGAAGCTCGAGACTCGCATTTTCAAAAATTAAATTGTCGGCGTAACGTTTTGTTACGCGCTTTAAAATTAAACTCAACGCCAAACCTCCAAGTCAAGAAACGCCCCTCAGAGTTGTGGGGCTAATCATGCCGATCAAGATTTAGCGCAGGCGTGTCAAGAAAATTTTCTCCTACGAGAAGCTGCTGGGGCTGCTCGAGAAACCCGAGCCAGTGGTTTAGTTTTACCGATTAAAAGTTCAAACGTCAATACGCCAAAAACCTTATTTTGAAAAACTCGAGTTCAGTCTTACAAAGTCATCACCAGCCCTCGAGATTTGGGTTAAACTGCCCTTCGATGCACAGTTCAACATTTCGAGGAGGAGTCATTATGGTGAAAACATTTGGCGTTCTATTGGCAGTCACACTTGGTGTGGTGGGCGTTTCCGCAATCGCACAAAGTGGACTCAGTAAAGTCGGCAAAGGCGAAGGGCGTCTGGATATTGTCGCCTGGCCCGGTTACATCGAACGCGGCGCTTCGGATAAAGCTTACGACTGGGTAACAGCCTTCGAGAAGAAAACCAGTTGCAAGGTCAACGTCAAAACCGCAGGCACATCCGACGAGATGGTCACGCTCATGAATCAAGGCGTGTACGACCTTGTGACCGCCTCTGGCGACGCCAGTTTGCGGCTTATTGCGGGCAAAACCGTGCAACCCGTCAACACCAAACTGATCTCGAGCTACGCCAAAATTGACAAACGCCTGCAAAGCGCAGCATGGCACACCATTAACGGCGTTCATTACGGCACGCCGTACCAATGGGGTCCAAACGTTTTAATGTACAACACTGACGTTTTCAAGACCGCGCCAACCTCATGGAGCGTGGTGTTTGAAGAACAAACCCTGCCCGACGGTAAAAGTAACAAAGGACGCGTTCAAGCTTACGACGGACCGATTTACATTGCCGACGCCGCGCTGTACCTGATGAAAAAGAACCCAAGCCTTGGCATCATTGATCCCTATGAACTCACCGAAGCCCAGTACGCCAAAGTGCTCGAGGTTCTGAGGGCACAACGTCCACTGGTGCAACGCTTCTGGCACGACGCGAACGTTCAAGTTCAAGACTTTACCAACGAGGGCATTGTCGCCAGCGGTTCGTGGCCATTTCAGGTCAACACGCTGCAATACAACAAACAAAAAATCGCCAGCACCGTACCCGTTGAAGGCGCAACAGGCTGGGCTGACACGACCATGATGGGCAGCAAAGCCAAACACCCGAACTGCGCCTACCAATGGATGGAGCACAGCCTGAACGCCAAAGTTCAGGGCGATGTCGCCGCCTGGTTCGGCAGTGTGCCCGCCGTGCCAGCCGCCTGCACTGCCAGCGAGTTGCTGGGCAAAGAGGGTTGCAAGACCAACGGTTACAGCAACTTTAGCAAAATCAAATTCTGGAAAACCCCAACCAGCGCTTGCCTGAGCCAAACCAAATGCGTGCCGTACAACCGTTGGGTGTCCGATTACGTGGCGATCATGGGCGGCAAATAGTCAATTCAGCTTTCAATCTCGAGCACGTTTTGTAAGGGTGAACCTTGTGTTCACCCTTTCCCACATATCGGGAATGCCAACACAAGGTCGCTCGAGATTTGGATTTGCACATCGGAAACCAATTCATTCTGTTCAAACGTTTAACAATCGTTGATCCGCCAAGGCGCATGGCGATGCGCCCCTACCCGAAAATTCAATCGCTCGAGGTTTCACTTCATGACCAACTCCGTTTCCAACCCCGCCGCCGTCCAACTCGAGAATGTGGTTTGCACCTTTGGCACGCCACCCAAAGAAACCAAAGCGGTGGATCATGTCAACCTCGAGATTCAAGCTGGAGAATTTTTCAGTTTGCTTGGACCAAGCGGCAGCGGCAAAACCACGTGCTTGCGATTGATTGGTGGCTTTGAACGCCCAAGTAGTGGCAAGATCAGTTTGTTTGGAACGGATGCCAGTCGTTTACCACCCTATCAACGCGAGTTGAACACCGTGTTTCAAGATTACGCACTCTTCCCGCACATGAACGTGCTCGAGAATGTCGGTTATGCCCTGATGGTGCGCGGTGTGGCAAAAACCGAACGGGTCAAACGTGCGGAAGCGATGCTCGAGGCGGTGAAATTAACGGGTTTTGGAATGCGTAAACCCGCGCAGCTTTCTGGTGGACAACGACAACGTGTGGCACTGGCGAGGGCGCTTGTGAACCGCCCCAAGATTTTGTTGCTCGACGAACCGCTCGGGGCGCTCGATTTAAAACTGCGCGAGCAAATGCAGATTGAACTCAAAGCCCTGCAACGCGAGTTGGGCATTACTTTTATTTTTGTCACACACGACCAAGGCGAGGCGCTTTCGATGTCTGACCGCGTGGCGGTGTTCAATCACGGCAAAATTGAACAACTCGACGCGCCAAAGGTTTTATACGATTCGCCGCGCACGGAATTTGTGGCGCGTTTTGTTGGCAGTGCCAACGTGATTCCAGGAAATTTGATTGGACGCAGTGGCATGTATGCTCTTCGCCCCGAAAGTATTGCGGTGCTCGAGGGTTCGCATTCTGGCGCGAACCGTTTGCAAGGCGAACTGCTCGACATTCACTTCCTGGGGTCATTAACACGGCTCGAAGTTCGGGTTGGCAATGAACGCATGACAACCATGCAAAACGTCACTCCAACGCTCGAGCGCGGCGCAACCATCACGCTCGAATGGCAGGAAAGCAGTCTACGCAAACTCGAGGAAGCTGTATGACTGCCCCGAAATCTCGAGGTAGTTTTTTAGGTCGTGCGCTGGGTTTCTTGTATGGTCGCCCTGTGCTCGGATTGGTGCTGCTGCTGATTGCGCCGCTTTTGTGGATGGGCATTATTTACCTTGGTTCACTGCTGAATTTGTTGTTTTACAGTTTTTATTCTCTCGATGATTTTACTGGACAAATCAAATACGACCTGACACTGTCCACACTGCAACAATTGTTCACCTCGAGCAGCAACATTGACATCGTGCAACGCACTTTTGTCATGAGTATTGTCGTGACCATTGCCTGTGCCTTAATCGCCTTCCCGATTGCTTACTTTATGGCGTTTCACACCAAGGGAAATGTAAAAGCGATCTGGATTTTGCTCGTGCTGCTGCCACTCTGGAGCAGTTACCTGGTGCGGGTTTACGCCTGGAAACTGATCCTCGCCAAAGAAGGGGTCATCAGTTGGTTCTTCAACGCCCTGGGGCTTCAACCCGTTCTCGACTGGATTTTGGCCTTCCCCGTGATCGGTGGTACAAGTTTAAGCTCGAGTTACCTGGGCATGTTTCTGGTCTTCGTTTACGTTTGGTTGCCGTACATGATCTTGCCAATTCAAGCCAGCCTCGAGCGCGTCCCAAAGTCGTTATTGCAAGCCTCGAGCGACCTTGGCGCGAAACCCGCCCAAACCTTCTGGCGCGTGTTGTTGCCGCTCACCGTGCCAGGAATTGCGGCAGGCAGCATCTTCACGTTCTCACTGACCTTGGGCGATTACATCATCCCTGGCGTGGTCGGCGCTCCAGGGTACTTTATTGGACAGATGGTCTACACCCAACAAGGCAATGCTGGGAACATCCCGCTCGCCGCCGCCTTCAGCCTCGTGCCAATTGTGGTGATCGGCATTTACCTGGCAGTTGCCAAACGACTGGGGGCGTTCGATGCGCTGTAATTTCAAACTCGAGATTGCTCGAGGTGCATCATGACCAAAGCCTCTATTGGTTTGCGAATTGCGGCAGGATTGGCTTTATTGTTCCTGCACTTTCCACTGTTCATTATCGTGCTGTACGCCTTCACCACCGAAGACCGCACCTACCAATTTCCACCACCAGGATTAACCTTTAAATGGTTTTCTGCTGCCGCTGCCAGAAGCGACATTTGGGCTGCCATGTGGTTGTCCGTGAAAGTTGCAGTCATGGCAACAGGCATCGCCATGCTGCTTGGCACGTTGGTTGCTGCCGCCATGTACCGCGCAAAATTCTGGGGCAAAGAAGCCATCACGCTCTTGCTGATTTTGCCCATTGCGCTGCCAGGAATTGTCACAGGCATTGCGCTGCTCTCGAGCATCCGTCGCGCCAACCTCGAGCCTAGCGTTTTAACCGTGGTGATTGGACACGCCACGTTTTGCATCGTCACCGTGTTTAACAACGTGGTCGCACGGTTTAGACGCATGAGCCAAAGTCAACTCGAGGCGAGCAGCGACCTTGGCGCGGATGCTTGGCAGACGTTTCGGTTTGTGGTGCTGCCCAACATTGCCACTGCGCTGCTGGCAGGAGGCTTGCTGTCGTTCGCGCTCTCGTTCGATGAAGTGATCGTCACGACCTTCACCGCAGGGCAAGAAATGACGCTGCCGATCTGGTTTTATTCCGAACTGTTTAGACCAAGAGATCGCCCGATCACCAATGTCGTTGCCATTTTCGTGATTGCTGTGACCATGATTCCAATTTTGCTCGTGCAACGCCTGACCCAAGCTGGCGAGGACATGCACGGCGGCGGAAAAACCTCGTAGGGGCGCTGCTTGCTGCGCCCTTGCACTTGCGGATTTTATTTCAGGAAAACCAGTTAATTCAAATCTCGCCCACCATAAAACGGACAATCTCGAGCCACCCGACTTGACCCAGGACAACGCAAACTCCTCGAGCGCAACGCCAGCACTTGCGCGTCGGTCAGCGCGTCATTGCAGACGGGGCAAACAATTTTCAATTCGTTCTTGGCGGTCACATCCACAGTTTTCCCTCGAGATGCCGTGCTGTACCTCGAGTTTGGAACGTTCTGGTTTGACCCCATGTTTTTCAACATGGTTCTGGCTTGGGTGAACATTTGATACATGCCCCTGGCTTGCCGCCACATGCGACGCAATGGCGCGAAATATGCTCGCAACCAATATGCGAGCCACACCAGCAAAGCCAAACCAATCACCAGGTTCAAGATCATCGAAAAAGAGTTTAACCCGATTGCGGATTTGAAGAACGTGATAGAAGTTATGGCTCGAGTTTAAAGCTGTCCAACATCTCCCCAAGTCTCGAGCAGACGCAAGTATTCGGGGTCTTCGTACCTTGAAGGCAGGAAAGCTCGAGCGTATTCGGGCAGTGGGGCGTCGGTGATGTGCGCGGTTAAAAGTTCTCCTGCGCCGCAAGCCGCCATCAGTCCAAACCCGCCCATCGCACCAATGATGTACGCGCCTTTAACGGGCAGTTCACCAATGAGCGGTCGGTTCTCTAGCGTTTTGGTGTAATACCCTCCGTCCATGACTGGTTTGGGCGTGTGGTCAAAGTACCGTTTTAAGCCTGGCACGAGCACGCTCATGGCGCGTAAAGCAATTTCTGGGGCTTCGGGGTCGTGAACAATCGGGAAAGTTGGTTCGGTGGCTTGCGTGTGGTAATTGCACAGAATCAGAACATTGCTGCTCGAGTCACCACCTTCAGGACGGCAATGTGCGCCCGAGCCAAACGAACCCAGCAACCAACGGGTGCTTTCGTCACTCTCGAGGACTTCGCGTTCATCGTCAGCCCAGGGCAAATGAACCTCGTCCAGGTTAATCAGCATTGGCGCGTTACGTGGAATCACGCCAAGATGATCGTTGAAGTACAGTTTCATGTGGCGTTCGTTGATAATCGGCAGCTCGAGTCCCATGAGTTTGGCGACCTGATTTTGAAGTGGTCCTGCGGCGTTGACAAAACATTCGGTCTGAATCGTGAAAGTCTCAAAATCTCGAGTGACCTGAACACCTTGTACCGCACCCTCACGGATATTCATGCCCGTCACTTCACCTCGAATGTATTTTACACCATGCACTTTGGCTTGCTCGAGCAAGTACATGCCCAGTTGTTGGGCGCTGAACCAGCCGCAACGCCTGGCGTGAAGCATTGCGATCACGTTTTCAGCCAGTTCTGGGAAGTGTGCGCGGATCAACTCAACCTCGAGAATCAAGTCCGTGCCGTCAAATCCGCCCTCAAATCCGTGTGCCGAAGCTGGCGTGTAATTTGATGCGCTCGAGTCGTGAACACGCAGTTTTCCTGCACCGTTTTTCTCGGCAATTTCGGCAGCTTCACGCATTTTGGGAATTTGTGCGGGGTCACTGGTGGCATAAACATAACCGCGCCTGTTCAAATGAATTTGATTGCCCGTTTCGTTGGCAATCACCTCGAGCCAGTCAATGCTGCGGTTCATTAGACCAACCATGGCGTTGTCACTACCGCCCCACCAATTTCTATAACATTCGGTGGATTTGTCACTGGTCATAGCAAGCGGCGTGTCACGCTCGAGCAGCACCACGTTTTGAACTTTGGCTTTGACCGCCAGAAAGTAAGCGGTGGCAATGCCCGCAATGCCAGCCCCACAAATGACAACTTCGGCGTGTGAATCGGTCATGAACAGTCAACTCCAATGCAAAATTTAGGAAGCTCGAGAGACGCGCACAAAATCGTTCTTGCCTTTTTGGAGTACGACTGATTGCTCGAGGTTCACATGCAATTTGTCGTCGCTCACGGTTTCGGAGTTGAGTTTTAAACCCTTGTTTTGAATCAAACGCCGCGCCTCACCGTTGCTGGCGGCAAACCCAGCCAGCACCGCCAGTTTTACAATCCAGAACAAACCATCCTCGGCTCGAGCCTCAGTATTTGGAACAGTAATTTCTTTCATGTTTTCTGGCACGCCACCTTTTGCCACGTTGTCGTAACGTTCCTCGGCAGCTTGCACGGTATCAGCCCCGTGAAAATCAGTCACTATCGCTCGAGCCATGACGCGGTGCGCTTGAACTGCGCCCAATGCCAGCGTCTGAGCGACATTTAAATTCGTGAAATGCGTGATGTACTGCTCGAGTTGCGGGTCTTGAACTTTCATCAGCTTGGAAAACATCACGTCGCTCGGTTCGGAAATACCGATGTAATTGTCCAGGCTCTTGCTCATTTTTTCAACGCCGTCCAAACCCACAAGTAGCGGCGTGGTCAGCACGACTTGAGGCTCGAGTCCGTATTCCTTTTGAATGTCGCGCCCGACCAGCAAATTAAAGGTTTGATCCGTGCCGCCCAGTTCGATATCGGCTTTGATCGCCACACTGTCATAAGCCTGCGCGAGCGGGTACATCAGTTCGTGCAAACTGATCGGCGTGCCGTTGCTGTAACGATTGCTGAAATCCTCGCGGGTCAGCATTTGCGCCACCGTGTACTTCGCGGCAAGCCGAATCACGTCCTCAAAATCCAGCGCTTCGAGCCATTCGGAATTGTAACGAATCTCGAGCTTTGTGGGGTCGGCATCCAAAATAATGGTCGCTTGCTCGAGGTAGCTTTTGCCGTTCTCGCGGGTTTGCTCGAGCGAAAGCGCAGGACGGGTCTTGCTCTTGCCGCTCGGGTCGCCAATCATGCCCGTAAAATCGCCAATAATTAAAATAACTTTGTGTCCCAAATCTTGAAATTGACGCATTTTTTTCAG
>JAYTKL010000622.1:0-1006 GCA_043730305.1 Deinococcales bacterium
TAAATTGCAGAACAACCCTAGATTAGCAGGGTCGAGCGGGGAAAAACAGGAAAAACCCTCGCTTTCAAGCCAAGTGCATTGCCCAACCTGAACGTCAACCCGAGAAAACCGCTGTCCAAGATCAAAAATCTTGAACAGAAGCGAGATTGATATGAACTTGTCTTGAAGTCGTCTGAACGCCCTCAACTCGGCTCGAGTCTGCTCTCGAGAGCACTGCACTGATTTTCAAACATTGCCAATCAAGCCCAGTTTGAGGATGTTCTGAAGACCGACTTCTAGCGTCGCCCTCGAGAACGACTTTTGCCTTTGCCGCCTGGAATACTGGTGGTTTTCACTTCCTTGCCCGCCAATTTCGCCTCGAGCTTCCTGATCTCATCGCGCATGGTCGCAGCTTTCTCGAAATCCATGTCTTCCGACGCTTGCCACATGTCCAGTTCGAGGTCGGTGATTCGCGCCAGAATCTCGTCCCGCGTGGCAAATTCGCTGGTAGGCTCGAGTTCCGGGGCTTCTTCCTCGCCGCGAATGACTTTGCGAATGCTCTTGCTGATGGTTGTTGGAGTGATGCCGTTGGCTTCGTTGTAAGCGGTTTGCAAGGCTCGGCGTCGGTTGGTCTCCGAGATCGCATACTGCATGGCTGGTGTGATCGAATCACCGTACAAAATAACCGTGCCGTTTAAGTTCCGTGCTGCCCGTCCGATGGTTTGAATCAGGCTGCGTTCGGAGCGCAAGAATCCCGGTTTGTCGGCGTCCAGAATCGTGACCAAACTGACCTCGGGCAAGTCCAGCCCCTCGCGCAAAAGATTAATACCGACCAGCGCATCAAAATGCCCCAAACGCAAATCCCGAATAATTTCCTGGCGCTCCACCGTGTCAATTTCGGAGTGCAAGTACCGAGCCTTGATGCCGTGACCCACCAAGTATTCGGTCAAATCTTCACTCATGCGCTTGGTCAGCGTGGTGATCAAAACCCTTTCGTCCACCTCTGCCCTGGCGCGAATCAAACCCA
>JAYTKL010000623.1:0-12613 GCA_043730305.1 Deinococcales bacterium
TCGCCGCAATCAACAACGGGGTCAAACTAGGATTAGCAACTCGAGCGGCGCTGGATTTTTCTCTGTTGGCTCGAGCGTCAGACACACTGCAAGTATACCCGTGAATACCTGTAGTTCAGCAAAACCCGAACTTATTTTTTTGAAAGTCGGTAAACCGTGCCGCTATAATCGTCCGAGATCAACAAGCCACCCTTATTGTCAGGCACGGCATCCACCGGACGCCCCCAAGGTTGACCGCCTTCCAGAAAACCGCTGACCAAATCCTGTTCTGTCCCAGGCTTGCCGTCTTTCCAGGGAAAGAAAATAACCTTGTAACCCGTTTTGGTCGCGCGATTCCAAGAACCATGCAAGGCACTGACCGCCCCCTCGCGGTAAGGCATTGGGAAACTCGAGTCGCCCAGAAAACTGACGCCAAGCGGCGCACTGTGGGCTTGAATTCCTTTTGAGACACGATCAATTTTGCTGCAATCACGGCTCGAGCCGTCTTGGTTCATGTCCATGTCACGGTCAAAAGGCATGTTGTCCACGCCAGATAGATTGTTTGAATTGCAAAAGGGCCAGCCGTAATCGCCTCCGTCCCTGACTTTGGTGAACGGCTCGAGCGGATAGTTGTCCACAAAAGCCTGCATCACCTTGCCGTAATCACTTTTTCCATCGCCGTCAAAGTCGTTCTGGTACGGATACGGCGCGTTGTCGCGGTTGTTGATCACCACCCACAACTCGTTGGTGCCCGGAACAAAATCAAGCCCTTCGGCATTTCTGATGCCCCTGGCGTACAGCCTGCCGTTTTGCCCGTCGGTATCGTAAACATAAATCGAACCGCGCACCGGATCGGCTGTGGTGTCATTTTTGCAAACATTGCAACTCGAGCCGATGGACACAAACAAGCGATCCTTGCTGTCAATCGCAATGTTTTTCAGTGCATGTCCGTAACGTCCCCCCAGTTCGGGCAAGCTGGCGCTCGGCAAATCCTTGATCACGACCTCGAGATTTTTGCCGCTCGAGTCGCCAGAAGTGTACGGGTATCGAATGACCCGATTGGTTTCGGCGACGTAAACAAACATTTTTGACCCAAGCTGATGAAATACCATGTCATGCGGTTGGTTTAAGCCCGTCGCAAAATTGGTAACGCTCGAGCCGCGAATCAGTTTGATGCTGCCTGTCGAGGGTTGTGACACCAGCACATCGCCATTGGGTGCGACTGCCATAAAACGGGCTTTGGGAATTCTTGCAAGTACCGCAATTTGAAAACCTTTTGGCACGTTCACACTTCGTTCACGATCAAAAGGTGCTCCGCGCCAAATCTCAGGAATGCCGACCTTAACGGCTTCCAGACCAATTGAATTGGTTTGAGACCTGGCAATCTCGCCAGACATCCAAACACCAGCAGTTGCTAAAATGATGGCAATTCCAAAACCCCAAGATTTCACTTTGCTAAGCATCTGAATTCCTCCTCGAGCACAACTTTATTGTGAGGCTCGAGTCTGAGAATGCACTGAAACTGCAATAAATTCAGTGGGTTTTAGAACGCATAAGAGATTAAAGAACCCAAGGGAACGAAAATTCTCGAAACGTTCACAACCGAAAATCCACTGGACGCAAGTAAAACTCGTGAATCGCGGTGGAAGATACCATCGCATGAATCGGCAGGGCGCGTTTCCAATGCGTGGCGTTGATCTTGCGCTTGACCAGCGCAATTTCGTCTTTGCTAAACCCAAGACTTTCGATGTAATGATCTGGATAGGCTTTCAAATAATGGTGAATGATCACATCAGCCCGGGCGTAGGTGATGCCAAGATCGCTCTCGTCGGTTTGGTTTGCCTCGAGATCGGCGCTTGGTGCTTTGGAAATCACAACTTCAGGTAACTCGAGGTGCTTTGCCAGTCCCCAAACTTGGGTTTTGAGAAGATCACCGAGCGGGCTGACCGGTCCAGTGTCGGCAATGTCGTGCCAAGTGTAATACCCAAACAGCCGCTCGGTTTTGTTGCCAGTACCCAAGTGCAATGCGCCTAATCCTTCTGCCATGTCAAACCCAACAATCATTCGCGCTCGAGCCATCACATTGCCCTTGCGACGGTTTGTCATGCCAGGAATTTCTTGGACGTACCCTTCGACCATGTTGGTAATGTCAATCGTCTCGAGTTTGATGCCCAGTTTCTCGGCAACAATCACCGCGTCCGACAAACTCGAGGGGCTGGACATTTTGTGCGGCATCCGAATGGCAATCACGTTCTGAGCGCCGAAAGCCTTCACACCAAGCGCCGCCACGACCGCCGAATCCACGCCGCCAGACAAGCCCAGCACGATTTTTTTGAAACCTTTGACTCGAGTGACTTCCTCTTGTAAAAATTCAATCAGGAATTTCTCGACCAGGGCGTAATTGAGTTCGATACTTTCGCCTTTGTTATTTGGTTTGATGATGTTCATTGCTATACCCCTTGAAGCTTGCTTGGGCTGGATGGGAGAGGGCGCAGTAAACAGCGCCCCTACGGTTCTATTTTGATTTAGCGAATTGCTTCCTCAAGCGACGCGATCATCCCAGGCAATCCAGCCCGTAAATCTGAGAGCAACGGGTTTTCGTACCTTGCGGGTTGAATTTCATCCAAGTTGATGCTGGCAAGCACAACTGCCTCCTCAAGAATCGGTGCTCGAGCGACGATATGCCCCCTTGGATGAAACAAAGCACTTGCGCCCATCAATCCCTTGCCGCCTTCAAAGCCTGGCAGACTCGAGAGTACCGCAAAGACGCCATGTTCGGCGGCAATACCCGAAACCAGATTATGCCAGTAACGCACGTTGCTGGGTTCTTCGCCCTCGAGATTTCGGACTGGGCTGGCGCTGGGAATGTAAATGACTTCAGCACCCTTTAACGCGCAGATGGTGGTCGTGATGGTGTGCCAGGCATCTTCGCAAATGACCATTGCACAAGTCCCGAACCGGGTGTTGAAGGCTTCAAAATCACTCCCTCGAGATTGATAACGCTCCTCGTCAAACACGCCGTAAGTTGGCAGGAAAACCTTGCGGTGAACGTGCTTGATGCCCGGGTGCTCACCGCCAAATTGGGCGTACAAGCCTGAATTGTAATAATCGTTGTCGGAGCGCTCGAAAAAACCGATCACCATGTCAAGCGGCGCATTCCAGACTTCGCGCCAGATGTCCTCGAGTTCTTCAAACAACATTTCTCTGGAGACCGCAAGTTCGCGCACGCCGCCTTGCAAGAAATACCCGGTCAGTGCGCCTTCGGGCAGCACCAGCACGTCTGGTTGTTCGCCAGCCGCCAACAATTCTTGCATCGCGGTTTTCAGATGCTCGAGATTTTGGGCGCGTTTGCCCTTACTGGGTTTGAGTTGCAGGATTCCAACTTGAAAGACTCGAGGCTGCATAAACCGATTTTACGCCGATTCATGGGTTGTGGTGTGCTCGAGAATTCAGAGTCTGCGATCAAAGGGGTCTGGACTCAAACTTTCGAGGAGCATCAAAAATCATTTGCAACCAAAAAATGGTGCTGTCTCAACCCCTCGAGACAGCACCACTGTCAAAAATTTTGTATTTAATTCTCGAGCCAGGTCGTGCGGAAACCAAGGTAAGAAGTGTTCGGGTAATGTTCAAATCCTTTGACGTTCTTGCCCAGACCTTCGTACTGCGCCGAGTGGAACAAGAACACCATCGGCACGAGTTGCAGCACTCGAGCCTGAACTTGATCGTAAATCACTTTGCGTTTGTTCTGGTCGGCAACCAAACGCCCCTGATCGAGCAATTTATCAATTTCGGCGTCAGAGAAATTATTGTACTTGCCACCCGAATCGGTGTTGAAGGTGTTGTACAAGTAATCGTCTGGGTCGCTGAGTCCCGAGCTTCCAATCACGGTGGACATGTAATTGGCTTTGAGGAAATTGGGCAGGTAAACGCTCCACTCTTCGGCTTGAATATTGACTTTGATCCCGACTTTCTCGAGTTGCGCCTGAATCACTTCGGCTGGGGTGCGCAAGAAGTCGTAGGTGCTGGTGACTTTCAAATCGAGGGTAAAGCCGTTTGGCAGTCCCGCCTCTTTGAGGAGCGCTTTGGATTTTTCAATGTTGACCGTGCCATAAGGACTTTTGGTGTAGGCGTAAAAATTTCCTGCCGGAATGGTCGTCCCTTTTGCTGCCACGCCACCCGTGCCAAACAGTGCGACATCCACGACCTCTTGTGGGTCAATGGCGTAGGCGATGGCTTGACGCACACGCACGTCATCAAGTGGTTTTTGCTTGACGTTCAAGTACAGGGATCGAAAATTTGAGGACAAGCCGCCCACAATTTGCAAGGATGCGTCTTTGCGGAGCGTGGCAACATCTGCGGCTGGCACGTATTCGATCCAGTCCACCTGCCCAGTGCGCAATGCCGTGGTGCGGGCGGTTGGGTCAGGCAGGTATGAATACGTGATGCCGTCCAGGTACGGGAGTTTGTTGCCCTTGGCGTCTTTTTCCCAGTAATTTGGGTTCTTTTTCAGCACCATCCGCGTGCTGGGAACATATTCGACAAACATAAACGGACCCGTGCCAACGGGCTTGGAATTGATGGTGGCAACCGCCTCTTTTGCCACAATCACGTTCAGACTTTGAGCAAGTTTCGCCAGCAACGGCGCGAATGGTTTTTGCAGTTTCATGACCACGGTGGCGTTGTTGGTCGCTGTGATCGAATCAACCACCGAAAAGTCTTCGGCTCGAGGTGATTTGACGTTCGGGTCTTTGATGCGGTTGATCGAGTAGACCACGTCGCTTGCCGTGAAAGTCCGTCCGTTGTGAAATTTCACGCCAGAGCGCAAGGTAAACGTCCAGGTTTTGGCGTCTTTGCTGACCCGCCAGCTTCGCGCCAACGCAGGACCAATTTTACCTTTGGAATCGAACTTGACAAGCGTGTCGTAAACATTCTCGAGTTGATTTCGAGTCGAGGTGGCTTCGGTCACGTGCGGGTCTAGCCCGACCGGGTCGGTCTGCATACCTGCCTTTAAAACGTTGCCATACTTTTGAGTCATGACCCCGCTCGAGAGGACTGCTCCGAGCGTCACGACCACGATAAGGGGACTTAACCAGCGAAATCTCTTCATACGATTCCTCCTTGTTACCTGCCCTGCCATAAGTGAGTGCGCTTTATTTTTACCACGATTGCTTCGATCACGTCATTGGTGGATTGCGGCTCGAGACTCAAATTTTGGTGATTGCAATATCTGGCTCGAGAAACCCTGCGCCGTTAGCGTTTACGCAATCTTGGATCGAGCACATCGCGCAGACCGTCGCCCAGCAAATTAAAGCCCAACACCGTGATCATGATTGCCAAGCCCGGACCAATTGAAGCCCAGGGCGCAAGCTCGAGCGTGCGCCGTCCGTCGGCGATCATCTGTCCCCAAGCAGGAGCTGGCGGGGGCGTGCCGAGTCCCAGATAGCTCAAGCTGGCTTCGGAGAGAATGGCATAGGCTAAACGCAGCGTCACCTCGATCAACATGGGTGCGAAGGCATTGGGCAGAATGTGCCGCCACAAAACTCGAGGGTTGGACGCACCCAGCGCTCGACTCGCCTCGACAAAAGCATCTTCACGGACGCGCAACACGGCAGCCCGTGCCACTCGAGCGAACGGGGCGGAATAGACAATGGCAATCGCCAACGTCAGATTCCAGAAGCCGCCGCCAAGAAACGCCAGCAAGGCGATTGCCAACAAGATCGCTGGAAATGCCAGCAAAACATCGGTCAGTCGCATGACCAGCGTGTCGAACCAACCGAGCCTGAAGCCGCTGAGCGCACCAAGTCCGCCTCCAACAATCAGCGCCATCGTCACGGCAATGGCACTGACGGAGAGTGAAACTCGAGCGCCAAAAATCACCCTCGAGAAAGTGTCGCGTCCGTACAGATCGGTGCCCAAAATGTGCTTTAAGCTGGGTCCTTGCAGTCGGTCAATCGGGTTGTACTTGACGGGGTCAAACGGTGCGACCAGCGGCGCGAAAATGGCGGCGGCAAGCACCAGCACGACCAACACCAAGCCCGTGACGGCACTCGGAGAAGCCATGAAACCGCGCCAAAACGCACGGCTCGCTCGAGGTTCGGTGCTTAGATTTTCAACAATCAATGCCATCAGTCGTACCTCATGCGCGGGTCAATCAGGGCGTACAGCACGTCCACCAGAACATTCACCAGCACAAAAGCCCCCGCGACCACCAGCACCGCACCCTGCACCACAGGGTAATCGCGCAAGTTGATTCCCTCGAGCGCAAAACGCCCGATGCCAGGCAAGCCAAAAATCTCTTCGATGATGATCGCACCGCCGAGCAATGTGCCGACTTGTAAACCGATCACGGTCACGACAGGAATCAGGGCGTTTTTGAGGGCGTGACGGTAGACCACGACACGCTCCGAGAGTCCTTTTGACCTGGCGGTGCGCACGTAATCCAGGTTTAAAACCTCGAGCAAACTCGAGCGGGTGATGCGGGTGGTGGCAGCCGCCAAACTGAGACCCAGTGACAGGGCGGGCAAGACCATGTGCCGCAGATTCTCGAGCGGATTTTCGTTTAAGAGCACATAACCACCAGAGGGCAGCAAGCGAAATTGCAATGAGAACAGTAAAATAAAGAGGATTGCCAACCAAAAGTTGGGCGCTGCCAAGCCCGCCAAGGCAAACAAAGAAGCCAGGTAATCGGCAGTCTGCCCGCGCCTGATGGCAGCCAAAACACCGAGCGGCACGGCAATCAAAAGCGCAATCCCAAGTGCCAGCACGGTCAACTCGAGTGTTACCGGAAGTCTTAATGCCAGATCGGAGACGATGGAGCGGTTGGTGCGCAGTGACTCGCCAAGGTCGCCGGTCAAGAGTGCCCCGAACCATTTCCCAAATTGAACGTGAATCGGCTGGTCAATTCCAAAAAGCCGTCGCAAGTTGGCAAGTTGCTCAGGCGTCGGATGCGCGTCAATACCAACCAGGTTGGTGACGACATCGCCAGGCACGAGCCGCACCATGACAAAAACCAAAATCACCACACCCAACAAGGCAAACAGCGCCAGCAACAATCGCCGCGCCAGAAATGGAATCACAGGCGCTCCGACTCGGGAATTTTCAGCAATCTAGACTTGTAGCCAAGATTCAATTTCAGTTGACCAAGCTCGAGGAACGCAATTTGAAGACCAATCATAAGGTTTCCTTTGCAAGCTTCAGATTTCCAAATAACAAAACGCTCGAGCGACACAAATGAAAGTATTGAAAATGCTTTACAGGTTTTATTTTAAGCCACTTCGAGCAACACCCGCAATAAACTGCTTTTGCGCGATCAAAAAACCCAGCACGATTGGCGCGACCACCATGATCGAAGCCGCCATCAACTGCCCGTAATTGACGCCAGCCTCGCCAATGAAAGCTTGCAAACCAACTTGTAACGTGCGCATTTCTGGTTTGTTGGTGATGATCAGTGGCCACAGCAAGGAATTCCAAGAACCCAAGAAGGCAAAAATGCCGTAAGTCACCAAGCCTGGCACGGCGAGCGGCAAGCCGAGGCGCACAAATTGCGTGCCATATCCTGCGCCGTCAATTCGTGCGGCTTCAAACAATTCGGCGGGGAGCGCCAGAAAAAACTGGCGCAACAAGAAAATACCAAAGACGCTCGAGATCCAAGGCACGATCAGACCAGGGTAAGAATCCGTCCAACCGAACCGAAACACGGTCACGAAATTGGGCACGAGCAGCATCTCGCCTGGAATCACGAGGCTCGAGAGGATAATGGAGAACAAGACATCACGACCGCGAAATTCGATGCGGGCAAAGGCGAACGCCGCCATAGAACAGACCAGCAATCCAAACACGACCTGACTGAGCGCCGTGATCAGCGAGTTGAGAAAATACCGTCCGAACAAGGTCTGGGTTTTCAAAGCGCTACGGTAATTCTCGAGCACATAACCAAGCAAACCAGGCGCGACATTGTTCCACTCGAGCACCGTGCCAGCGTCGGTGCGCGACCTCGAGTCTGGAGATAAGGATGATGAAATCAATTCGGTGTTTTGCGGGATCGTGATTTTTAACGGTACGGCATCAACGTAACTCGAACCAGAGTTGGTGATCGCCACAACATGAGCGCTGCCAACCGTTGAGACCTCAATCACTCGAGGCTCAACACTCGAACCTGAAGTGGCGCTGAACATGTTTGATGTATCGGTGGATTGACCGGAATCGGGAATTTCAGCCAGTGGTTTCCAAATGGCGGGAACGTTTTTGAATTGCAACTCGAGTTTGACCGTTTTCCGCCCCTCCAAGCCGCCCCAGAGGCTCGAGCCACCTTGCGCCCCCAAACCAGATGCCGCCGCCCAATTCGCGGGATTCAGGCGTTGCGGCGACCAAATGGGGGTGTTGCTGAGGCTTTCTTGACGGCTTTGAAAACTGGTGATCAACATCCAGACAAAAGGAAAAATCATGCCCAGCGCCCCAAGCAACAAGACCGTGTAAAGGGCTACTCGAGCCAGCCAAGTGTTCAGGCTTCGCTTGCGTTTCATCTCGAACCTCGAGCAAAATTAAATCTCATAAGTGACCCTTTTGGCGAGGACTCGGTTTTGGATCAAGCTGAGAATGACCACCAGAACGAACAAAGCGAACGCCATCGCACTGGCATAAGAGTAATTGTTGTCACGGAATCCCTTGTCGTACAAGTATTTGACGATGGTTGTGGTGTCGCCTAGCACGCCGCCACCTGGAGTTAGAACAAGAATTTGCGTAAACACTTGAAAAGCTGCGATCAATCCCGTGACCGCCAGAAAAAACGTGGTCGGCGAGAGCAAGCGCCAAGTGATAAAACGCACCATGTCCCACCAAGTCGCGCCGTCCAGACTGGCAGCCTCGTAATATTCTTTGGGAATCGTTTGCAAACCCGCCAATAAAATCACGATGCTGTACCCCAACTGATGCCAGATGCTCATGACCATGACCGAGCAGAATGCGACGCTCGGACCTTGCAGAACACTTGGAAGCTCGAGTTGAAAAAGGTTGGCGAGGTTTTGAAAGATGCCGTTGGGATTGTCGAGCCAGGTGAACCCCTGAGTGCGCAAGACGGCGTTCAACAAGCCAAATTCTGGGTTGTAAATCCATTTCCAAACGGCGGCGGCGGCGGTCAGGGCGGTGATGTAGGGCAGAAAGTAAATCGTGCGCAACAAGCCCAGACCGCGAACGTTTTCGTTGAGCAAAATGGCGATCAAGGTGGCGATCAAAATTCCTATCGGTACAGTCCCGACCACGTACCAGAAAGAATTCAGCAAACTCTTCCAGAAATTTGGGTCAACTGCCAGTGCCAAGTAATTCTCGAGTCCTCCCCAAACGGGCTGGTTGATAATTTTGTAATCGCGTAAGAACGACATGGCAAAGGCGTACACGGCAGGCGCAAAATGCCAGACGATCAAACCAAGAAGTGCGGGAAAGACCAGCATCCAACCCCAGAGCGTCGCCTCAGCACCCTTGGGAAGCGCCTGAGTGTTCAAATTGAGAGCGAATACCGCCAAGATTGCCAACCCGCCAGGCAGCAGCGTCCACCAGCTCGAGATCAAAAACGCCACAATCAAACCAAAAATCACAGCAGCCAAACTCGAGCCTTGCCAGACAAAACGCCAACTCGAGGTACTCAGGTTGAAGGCACATAAAACAACCAATGCCGCAAAAAATACGCCAGAGACAATCAAACTCCAATTGGGAATAAACCCCGTGGCGGTCATTAAACCCGTACCGAGCAACGCAAAACTCGAAAACAGCAAGTACATGAACGGTGCATCTGGAGCATTCGCTCGAGCGGGAATAGAAGCATTCATACCGTCAGTATGCTATGAACTTTGAATTGAGACCAGCCCTAGCGCCTGAACTTGTAAGATCGAAGCTTGTGAGGCTTTCACAACCGTCGTAAGCTGATTGCAATGAACCAGTCTTTTGAAAACCTCCTCAATGAGCATCAAGCGCTCGAGATCAAGCTGGCTGACCCCGAAGTGTTCGGCGATCAAGGCTTGTACCTCGAGTTAAACAAGAAATACGCCGAACTCTCGCCCTTGGCAAACATTGCCAGGGAATTGATCGAGCTTCACGGGCGGCTCGACGAAGCGCACGTTCTGGTTGACGACCCCGATTTGGGCGAATTGGCACATGCCGATATTGTCGAATGCGAAGCCAGAATTGCCGCGCTCAAGGCAGAATTTGAACAACTGACCCTGCCCAAAGACCCAGCCGACGCTCGAGATGTGATTTTTGAAATCCGTGCCGGCACCGGCGGCGCGGAAGCAGGTTTGTTCGCCGCCGACTTGTACGGCATGTACGAAAAATACACGGCGAAACTTGGCTTTAAACTCGAGCTTCTGGATTCTAACGAGTCGGACATCGGAGGTTTTTCCAAGATCACCTTCGAGGTTCGCGGTACTGGTGCGTTCGGTATTTTCAAATTTGAGATGGGTGTCCACCGCGTGCAACGCATTCCAGCCACCGAAACCCAGGGTCGGATTCACACCTCGACTGCCACAGTTGCCGTGATGCCCGAAGCCGAAGATGTCGATCTTCAAATCAACATGGCGGACGTTCGGGTGGACGTGTACCGATCTGGCGGACACGGCGGACAGGGGGTCAACACCACCGATAGCGCCGTTCGACTGACCTACAAAGCTGGCACGCCCGACGAGATGGTTGTGACCTGCCAAGACGGACGCAGCCAACTCAAAAACAAGGAAAAAGCCTTTACCGTCTTGCGCTCGAGGTTGTTTGAAATCGAACGCGAACGCATTCACCGCGAACGCAGTCAAAACCGCGCATCGCAGGTCGGAAGTGGAGATCGCAGCGAAAAAATCAGAACCTACAACTACCCTCAAAACCGCGTGACCGACCACCGACTGATCGGCGAAGAAAAAAACAATCCGCTCGAGAGTGTCATGCTCGGCAACCTCGAGCCAATCACCGAAGGTTTAAAAGCGCTCGAGCGCCTTGAGCTTTTGGCATCGAAAGTTGGCGCGTAATGGCACGGCGTGAACTGCTGGTCGCGGCGAGCATCATCCGCGACCGTCAAGGGCGAGTGCTGCTGGTCGCCAACGACTGGCAGGGCTTGGGTCGGGTGCGTTACACCGTGCCCGGCGGCATGGTCGAACACGGCGAAACCGCCCTTCAAGCCGTCAAACGCGAAGTGCTCGAGGAGACGGGTTTGAAAGTCAAACACGTGCGCAATCTGGCGTACTCGGTGCACATCGAAGACGAGCACCGCAGTGAACGAACCATCGTCTTCGCCTTCGATTGCGATTGGGACGGACTGCTGAACCCTCGAGACCCTGACGGTTTTATTGTCGAAGCCAGGTTTTTCACGCCCGAAGAAGCCATCAACAAACTTGGTCCAGTGCCAATGCGCGAACCCTTGATGGATTACTTGCAAACTGGTTTGCCAGGACGGTTTTACGCCTTCAACGGCTGGGATGGACGCGGTGGCACTCGAGTGCCTGGACTTTAAGGAGGTTTCATGCCAAACACCGATCAGATCAAAGAATTTGTCATTGCAGGACACGGCAACCTCGAGAAGGTCAAAACCATGCTCGAGGCAAACCCAGAATTGCTCGAGGTCAAACATGCTTGGAGTGAAACCGATCTTGAATCGGCATTGCAAGCCACAAGTCATGTTGGGAACGCAGCAATCGCCATGTATTTGCTCGAGAAAGGCGCAAACCTCGAGATTACAACCTCGGCAATGCTGGGAGATGTACTCGCCGTCAAAAGATTTTTGGACACCAACCCAAGGTTAATTGCGGCAACGGGCGGTCACAGCATTTCGTTGTTGACCCACGGCGTCATTTCTGGCAATCCCGAAATGGTGGACTTTCTGACGGGCATCGGCGCGACTGCTGGCGCTTCCATGGCGCTCAACATTGCCATCGAAGTTGACAACCTCGAGATCATCAAAATGCTCCTCGAGCGAACCAAACCTGATTTGACCTGGAAGAACATGAAAGGCAAAACAGCGCTCGAGATTGCGCAGGAAAACAAGCAAGATGTTATCGTGGCGCTAATCGAGAGGTAATTGTGATGCGCAACATTTATTACAAACTGGCATTAACCTTAAAAACAGGGCGCGAAAAAGCGGTGGCAGGCGACAAACACGGCGCGTTGCTCGAGTTTAACAACGCGATTTACGGACTGCGCGAACTGCCGCCCGAACGCACCCGCGACGTGCTCTTGGCGCATTCGTACCTGGCAAAATACCAAACCCTGCAACTCGAGGAACGCAGCAAAGAGAACAAACTCGCGCTCGAGAGTCTGCATTTGGGCGTCAGTTACGCGCGAAGTACCAAAGACCCGATTGCCAGGGCAATAGCGGAAGAGTGCATTTCGGGTTTGGATGTTGCGCTGTAGTTTTGTTTTGAATACGCTGATGGCAAATAGTTCAACAGCTTTAATAAAGTCAAAAACCCATCCCAATCACAATATAAGCAATCAAAACTCATCTGAAGCTCTCACCCGACTCGCTTAGGCTCGCCACCTTCTCTCGCAAGCGAAAGAGGGTTACATGAAATGTCAAGAGTTTGTGGACTTGGAGTTCCGAGAGTCATATTTCTCCTCAAACACCGTTGGTGCTAAGAAGCTAAGGCTCGAGTGCCGACGTTCG
>JAYTKL010000624.1:0-1121 GCA_043730305.1 Deinococcales bacterium
TTCAGTACCCGACAGTTTGAGGTAGCCAAGCGGGGCGACCTTGTACTACGGTATTTCAGCCATGAAATTACCCAATCGCCCCGATCATCATAAACTCGCAGTCACCCTCACTGCTCACTTCCCGGACTACCGCAAAAACCAACTTGAGCTTCTTGTCCTCATCGTCTTTGCCTTGATTCAAGCGCAAACCGTCAGGCACGCCAAACTTGCCGAACGATTTCCTGGAACTGCCCAGTTTGAATCCGTCATCAGACGCATCGAACGTTTCTTTCACACCTTCCCGATCAGTCAAGCCGACATCGTGCCATTGGTTCTTGCCTGCTTGCCTGCCAAACCAAAACTGACCTTCATCCTGGACAGAACCAACTGGCAACTGGGTCAAACGCATGTGAATGTCCTCGTACTCAGCGTGCTGTATCAGACAACTTCGATCCCGCTTCTCTGGGAATTCTTGCCGCACGGTGGTTGCTCGAATCAAACCAACCGAATAGACCTGCTTGAAGATTTGTTAAGCGTGTTGCCGGTTGAACGAATCGAATGCGTGCTGGCTGACCGAGAATTTATTGGTCAACCTTGGTTTGAGTTTCTCATGCTGAAAGGTGTTGGCTTGTGCATTCGCTTGCGGGACAATTCTGGTACGGATTTAGGAGCGGTGAAAACCTGTTTTGAAAGCCTCGAGTCTGGTTGCGAAGTTGTCGTGTACGGCGTGACCTTGAATGTAGCGGCGGTACTTTCTGCCGATAAACAGCGGGTGGTGGTCGCCTCGAATTTACCGGTACGAGAAATTTTGCGTGCGTACAAACTTCGATTTCGGATTGAGTGTATGTTCCGATTCTTGAAGAGCAAAGGCTTTAGATGGGAGGATACACACATGATGTTTCATGACCGGTTGGATCGTCTGGTGTGCTTGTTGGTGATTGTGTACGTCTGGTGCGTGCTGATTGGGAGTCAACGGTCGATTCGGCGTAACAAGTACGAGCGGTTGGTACGGGCTCGATTCGGGTTGGGATTGTCGTTGTTGACTCGAGCGTTCTGTCAGACTGAGGAGGTGCTTGATGGTTTCATCAAGCTTTTACTGGACGCATTTTCTGGAACTCATGTTGAAACTGTCGGGTACTGAA
>JAYTKL010000625.1:0-7044 GCA_043730305.1 Deinococcales bacterium
TTTTGCCAAACTCGAGATGGCGTTTGCGGCGTTGCTGAAATCTCCAGCAATGCTTTCTCGAGCCAGAATTTCGCCGTCAATGTTGATGGCGACGCAACTAATTTCAGATAAATTTATTTCTGCGCCCAGCAGCACAAATCGGGCTTCGTTTAAAAACAACGGAATCGAAGGTCGTCCCATTGCCAGACTGATGCCGCCCTCGCCAGTGTGCAACCAACCGTCCAGCTCGAGTTCTTGCACCACCGAACTGACGGTGCTTTTGGTAATGCCCAGTTCTTTGGCGACCTTGCTTCTCGAGATGCCTGGGTTTTGCCAGACCAGTTTGATGACGCCACTGCGATGTGGGCGTTTGGAGTTGAGTTTTTCGTTTGGAGTCAAGGTCATGGTGTTTTAAATCTTGGTTTCCGAAGTCGGAAAATCCCAGAAATCCTCTAAAGACTTATTTCATTTTTGTAACTAAATCCAGTATAACATGATGCTTCCAAGAAACGCGATTCAGAAATTTTCGCGTCTAGAACAGTGTTATTATCCAAAAAACAAAACCTCGAGCCAGATATTGACAGATCAATCATTAGGACTGTATGCTCACTTAGTACAAAAAACGAACAAAAGATTTGAATGCCTTTCTGAGAACCCTCGGACTGTCTTGCAAGCGCCTCGATTTGAGGTACAATGCCAGCGATTCCAGGAACTCAAAAACGGCAAGAAATTGAGTAAGTCGTGCTTTGTCACGAACGGAATTTTAGGCTCTACAGTTTCAGGAGGTTGTATGAAGAAATGGCAAATTGGTGCAATTGGTCTGCTCTCCGCGAGCTTGCTCTCGGGTTCGTTCATGGCGCTCAACTCGAGCGCAGGCGCACAAGGCGGCATGGTTGTTGGCGTTAGCTGGAGCAACTTTCAAGAGGAACGTTGGAAGACAGATGAAGCTGCCATGAAAGCAGCCCTCACAGCCGCAGGTGCAACCTACGTCAGCACCGACGCTCAATCATCATCAGAAAAGCAAATCAATGATGTGAACACCTTGATCACCAAAGGCGCGAAAGCGATCATCCTTTTGGCTCAAGATAAGGATGCCATTGGACCAGCCATCGAGGCTGCCAAAGCCGCAAAAATTCCAGTCATTGCCTACGACCGCTTGATCGAAAACCCATATGCCTACTACCTGACTTTCGACAACGTCGAAGTCGGTCGTATCATGGCGCGTGAAATCTTGAAAGTGAAATCCAGAGGACAGTTCGTCTTTATCAAAGGCGACCCAGGCGATGCCAATGCCGAATTTGTTTACGGCGGTCAACGCGAAATCCTCGAGCCAAACATCAAGAGTGGAAAGATCAAGGTCGCCGCGATCCAAGCCACCGAAGGCTGGAAGCCAGAAAATGCTCAACGCAACATGGAACAAATTCTGACCAAACTCAACAACAAAGTTGACGTGGTCATGTCATCGAACGACGGTATGGCAGGCGGCGCAATTGCTGCTTTGGCTGCTGTCAAGTTGGCTGGCAAAGTTGCAGTTTCGGGTCAAGATGGCGATTTGGGCGCTCTCAACCGCGTCGCACTCGGAACACAGACTGTCAGCGTCTGGAAAGACTCACGCGCTTTGGGTAAAGCCGCCGTTGAAATCGCCGTCGAACTTGCCAAAGGCACAGCTTTGACCGCCATCAAAGGCACAAAAGTCTTCAAAGACGGTCCAAAGAAAGTCGCCATGAACTCGACCTTGCTTGCCCCAATCGGCATCACCAAAAAGAACTTGAACTTGGTGCTTGATGCTGGCTGGATCAAGAAAGAAGTGTTGTGCGCCGGCGTGACCAAACTCGCAATCTGCAAGTAATTTAAGCTAACACACGGGCGGGCATACGGTTTTGTGTGCTCGCCCGTTTTGATTCTGAAAGCACCAAAGAATCTCGAGGTCTTTTTTTATGCAAAACCTGCAAACGAACCAAGCGCCAGTCGTTCGTCGTTCGCTGCTCCAGAATTTGGGTATTGATGCTCAATTGCTGACGATGCTTGGGGCAATCGTGATGGTCTGGATTGGTTTTCAAATTTGGAGCGAAGGACTTTTTCTTTCACCACGAAATTTATGGTTCTTGGCGGTTCAATCCGCCGTCGTTGGTATCATGGTTGGCGGCATGGTACTGATCATTGTCGCACGGCAAATTGACCTGGCGGCAGGCAGCATTCTTGGTTTTACGGCGATGGTGATGGCGGTCTTTCAAGCACCACCGCCAAACGGTTTGGGCTTGCATTGGATCATTGCCCTGATTGCCGGAATTTTGGTTGCCATATTGATTGGATCAATCAACGGTTCGGTCAGTGCTTATGTTGGTGTACCCGCTTTCGTGGTGACACTGGCTGGCATGATGATTTTTCGCAACCTTACCTTCAGCCTTTCAAATGTGACCATCACACCGCTCAATGAAACCTTTCAAATTCTTGGTGGTGGCAATAACGGCTCGGTTGGTCCATTGTGGACTTGGATTTTTGGTCTCGTAATTGCAGCCCTGATTTTGTGGCAAACCCTGGCGGGTCGTTTGCGTCGTCAAAAAAATGGTTTTGCGGTGCGTCCGATGTGGGCTGAGAGCCTGGTCACAGGAGTGACATTGCTGATCGTCTTGGCTTTTGTGCTTGTCATGAACGCTTACCCCGTTCCTGGCACCGACCCACCCGTTGGAAGCGGCATTCCAATACCTGTCTTGATCGCCTTGGCGGTTCTTGGTTTTTTAAACTGGATGACCCGCAACACCCGCTTTGGACGCTACATTTTCGCCATCGGCGGCAACCCCGAAGCGGCACTTCTGGCGGGGATCAACGTGAAACGCACCATGCTCTTTATTTTTATGCTGATGGGTTTTCTGACCGCCATCGCCGCCGCCGTACAAGCGGCACGTTTGAACGGCGCAACGCCAACCGTCGGACGTGACCTCGAGCTTACCGTCATTGCTGGTGCGGTGATTGGCGGCACTGTGCTTTCAGGCGGCGCTGGCACGATTTTGGGCGCAGGTTTGGGCGCACTTTTAATGAGCAGTCTCGAGAATGGTCTGGGTTTGGTTGGTGTTGCGACTGAACAACAAAAAATCGTGATTGGCATTGTGTTGCTGCTGGCAGTCATTTGGAACACCGTCAGTGCGAAATGGAGGAAAGGCTAATGAATCCATTGATTGAAATGAAAAACATTTCTTTGCGATTCGGCGGCAACCAAGCCCTGAGCGACGTGTCCATTAACCTTTACCCTGGCGAAGTGGTCGGACTTCTTGGTCACAACGGTGCTGGCAAAAGCACCTTGATCAAAGTCCTTTCTGGTGCGTATAAAGCTGACTCGGGACACATTTTTGTGGAGGGTTCTGAAGTCAAAATCAATAATCCACAAGATTCACAGCGTCATGGCATCGAAACGATTTATCAAAGTCTGGCGCTTGCAGACAATTTGGACGCCGTTGCCAATGTTTTCCTGGGACGCGAAAAGATAAACGGTGTTGTGCTCGACGAAGACACCATGGAAATCGAAGCCCGCAAAGTGCTTGACCGTTTGCGTGTGAAAATTCCAAGCTTGCGCGTACCAGTTTCCAACATGTCCGGTGGTCAACGCCAAACCGTGGCAATCGCTCGAGCCGTGTACTTCAAAGCCAAAGTTTTAATCATGGACGAACCCACGGCGGCGCTCGGACCCGAAGAAACCCAGAAGGTCGGTGAGCTTATCAAAGCCCTGAAAGCCGAAGGGGTCGGTATTTTCTTGATCTCGCACGATTTGCACGACGTGAGCGACCTGTCAGACCGCCTGACCGTCATGAAAAACGGACGGGTTGTTGGTACGGTCAACACCAAAGACGTATCTGAAGATGACGTGCTCGGCATGATTATTGCGGGCACAACACCAAAGCATCTGGCAAACAGATAACGCCATTCGGTCATGCTCGAGATTCGGCAACCGCGAATCTCGAGTTATCATTTTAAAAAGGTTCATTTCAGGTTTTGATGCGTGCAATCTCAGGGAAAAGCTCGAGGATACGTCAATGAAAAAACAAATGGTCAAAAGTCTTTTGCTACTCTTGAGTTTGAGCACCTTCGGTCTGGTCTTGCACGCTCGAGCCGATGAAGCCCCAAGCTTGCCACTCGAGAAAACGGTCATCAACAACTGGTACGGTTTGACCCTCGAGTTGATCCGTCACACCCCAGGTTACGCGCCGCCCGTGGCATCGCGCACACTGGGTTACATGGGTGTGGGCTTGTACGAAGCGCTCGTGCCAGATTTTAAGAATTACAAATCATTGGTTGGGCAACTGGGCGCCCTGAGCAAAATGCCCAAACGCATTCCCAACAAAACCTACGACAGCGCCACCATCGAAAACGCGGTGCTCTCGAGCTTGGTGCATTCATTTTTTGACAACACCGGACCGAGTGGTGCGCAAAGCATCAAAAGCCTCGAGAAGCGCCTGAAACAAACACTCGAGGCGCGAAAGATTTCTCAAGATGTACTCGAGCGCTCGAGAAACCACGGGCGGCGGATTGCCAGTGCAATCTTTGAATGGGCAAAAACCGACGGTGGAATGAACGGAATGCACACTGGTTATCCGCAAACTTTTACACCGCCGCAAGGATCAAATTACTGGGTCAGCCTCGTGCCAACGCAACCCAGACCATTATTGCCTTACTGGGGCAACAACCGCCCAATGGCGTTAAAAACAGGCGATGAGTGCGGCATCAGCGCTCCGCCAGCATACTCTGAAAAACCCGACAGCATCTTTTACAAAGAGGCGCTCGAGATTTACAACATCAGCAAAACCCGCAGCGAAGAACAAAGCGACATTGCACGGTTCTGGTCAGACGACGCCATGCTTTCCAAAACCCCACCAGGACACTGGATGGGACTTTTGATGCAACTCTTAGTTGAGAAAAACGCGCCGCTCGAGACTTACGCCGAAGGTTACGCCCGCCTTGGCATTGCCGTGAATGACGCCTTCATTGGTTGCTGGAAAACCAAATACGAATACAACCTCTTGCGCCCTGTGACCTACATCAAACGCCTGATCGACCCAAAATGGGAATCGATGCTGACCACGCCGCCATTTCCAGAATACCCCAGCGGTCACAGCACGCAATCTGCCGCCGCCGCCGAAGTATTGACGCAACTGATGGGCGAAAATCAAAGCTTCACCGACCACACCCACGACGAAGACGGACTGCCCGCACGTTCATACACCAGCTTCCGCGCCGCCGCCAATGAAGCCGCACTCTCGAGGTTGTACGGTGGCATTCATTACCGCGCCGCCGTCGAGCGCGGACTCGAGCAAGGACAGTGTATTGGTGAAAAAGTGGCTAAGTTACGGTTTGCGAAATAGGGGAAACTCGAGGGGCGTTTGACTCGAGACGTTCCAGATGTTACTTTTAAATCAAGATGAGTTTTCGCGTAGCAAACATTGGTTGGTGGTGGTTCAGGTAAACCTGGGCTGCTAAGGTTTTGTGATTTCGCGCCCCAGGTTTAACACCTGGGGCGTTTTGTTTTGATTTATGCGTTTTGAAAAACACAGATTTGGAAATCTCGAGAAGCCACCGTCACTGAGGGCGCAGCAAGCAGCGCCCCTACAAAAAACAAAAAACAGGAGAAACCATGAACATCACTGCCGAACAATTCGCCCAACTGACCCCAGGAACTCGAGTCCCCATCTACCGTGAGGTTCTCGCAGACCTCGAGACACCTGTCAGCGCGTACCTGAAGGTCACGCAAGGCAGCCCCATGAACTTCTTGCTCGAGAGTGTTGAGGGCGGTGAACGCTGGGCGCGGTACTCGTTCATTGGTGTTGGCGCGAAAGGCAGCATCACCGCGTTCGGGCATAACGTCAAACTGACAGGTTCGTTCGGCAATGAAGAATTTCACTCGAGCGACCCGTTAAAAGTGCTTTTTGATAAAATTGTCACTCGAGTCGAACCCGACCCAATCCTGCCCGCACTTTTTGGTGGCGCAATCGGTTACTCGAGTTACGACCTTGTGCGCTGCTACGAAAAAATACCAACCAAAAACCCAGACGAACTTGGCATTCCAGACCTCAAATTTATCGAACCCGAAGGCATGGTGATTTTTGATCACCTCAAACACCGACTGTTCATTGTCGCCACCGCCGAAACGGGCATGATCTCGAGTTACAGCCAAGCCAAAACTGTGGTTGAAAAACTTCACTCGAGGTTGAAAGGTGCGCTGCCAGGAGTTCCAGGAGACCGTCCGAGCCGCAAAGCCGAATTTGCCAGCAACGTCACCCAAGCCGAATTTGAAGCTTCCGTTTCCAAAGCCGTCGAATACATTCGGGCGGGCGACATTTTTCAAGTCGTCCCAAGCCAACGATTTTCCGCCCAACTTCACGCCCACCCGTTCGCCGTGTACCGCGCCCTACGCAACGTCAATCCAAGCCCGTACATGGGCTACCTCGAGCTTGGCGATTGCACGTTGGTCGCCGCCAGTCCCGAAAGCCTGTGTCGTAGCGACGGCATCAGGGCAATCACCCGCCCGATTGCTGGTACACGAAGGCGCGGATTGAGTGAAGCCGAAGATGTGATGCTCGAGCAAGAATTACTTGCCGACGAAAAAGAACGGTCTGAACACATCATGCTCGTGGATTTGGGACGCAACGACCTTGGGCGCGTCAGCAAGTACGGCAGCGTGCGCGTGGACGAACTGATGATCGTCGAACGTTACAGTCACGTCATGCACATCGTCAGCACCGTATCGGGCGAACTCGAGACTGGAAAAACCCCCCTCGATGCGCTCGCCGCAACCCTGCCAATGGGAACGGTTTCGGGCGCACCCAAAATACGCGCCATGGAAATCATTGAAGAACTCGAGAATACTCGCCGAGGCTGGTACGGCGGCGCGTTCGGTTACATCGCGCACGATGGCAGCATGGACATGGCACTCACGCTCCGAACTGCCCTGGTCAAAGACGGCATGATTCACATTCAAGCCGGCGGTGGCGTGGTCGCCGATTCAGACCCGACGCTCGAGTTTGAAGAGAGCGTGAATAAAGCCAAAGCGTTGCGCCGTGCGGTGGAATTGGCAGA
>JAYTKL010000626.1:0-2614 GCA_043730305.1 Deinococcales bacterium
GGAAGCGGCTCGGCAAGCGCACGATGCGCGTCAAAACTCGAGCCAACACCCCCAAGCAAACCTTCCACAATGCCTTGGATGCGTTCACGCAGATTTTCAACCCTCGAGGCGGTGAAGGCTTTTTGCACCAACGAACGCAGACGCGTGTGATCTGGTGGCTCACGGTCGAGCATGTGCAGCGCCTGAAAGTCATCGAAGGGTTTTTGAAGCGGGTTTTGTGGTGGAAACCCCGCCTCATCTCGACCCAAAACGTTGCTCAAACTTCGACCCAAACGCCTGTCACGCAAAAGCGCTGAAATGTCGTCATACCGCAAGAAAAATGTTTTGCCCCAACCCTCATCCCAAAACACGGGCGCACCTTCACGCAGTTCCTCGAGTTTCGGGTAAGGATTGAGAATAAACCCAGGATTGTTTAACTCGAGATGCAAACTTTTCATAGATGCAGTCTATCCCCAGAAACTTCGACCAGGTACAAGATTGAAGATGACCCTCACACTGATTTTGTAAACTGCTGGCATGTCCCAAATCATTCCCGTCAGCAATCTCGATCACATCCTCGAGGAATACCGCGACACCCCCGTTGGACACCTGCTCGAGTATCACAACTTAAACCGCGATTTTGACCGTTTTGAAAAAGCTGAATTGCTGGTCGGCATGTGCATGGACAACCGCAAACAATTGCGCCTGCCCGACAACTTCGCCTACGTGCTGCGAACATCTGGCGCGAACATGCGCCACAACGAATTTCGGGTGTCGTTTGCCATCGGTGTTGGCGGCGTCAGCCACATTGCGCTGGTGGCTCACACCAATTGCGGCATGGTGAAACTCTCAAGCAAATACAATGCTTTTGTGCGCGGCATGATTGACGTGGCAGGTTGGGACGAGCAACGCGCCAAAGATTATTTCTTTCAATACGCACCGTTCTTTGAGATCGAAGATGAAGTCGAATTTGTGCTGCTCGAGGCGCAACGCCTGCGCGACCGTTATCCAAAAGTGACAGTCGTGCCTTTACTGTACAAAGTTGAAGATGGACTGTTGTACCAAATCACGCCTTAGGTTTTGCTGCGGTCATGACGTCAAGCGCAATCCTCGAGTCACGCCGAAAATACAAAACGACGCGTTGGAAGGTTCAGAAACCCTGAATTCAACCAATGCGCTTTTTGTCACCCAAAACACTCGGGTTAAAATTTCTCGAGAAACACGTTATGATGCAGCACACCAAAATCAAGTGGTGAAATACCTTTAGGACGTAAACTATGATTGCACACGTGGTTGGATTTGGCATGATCGACGGGTTGGGCAATGATCCAACAACTTGTTTTGAACACCTTTTAAATGACCGCGATTATGTCACGGATATGGATTTTTTTATCACCGACAAAATCAAACGAGGCATCAAAGCCGACCAAAAAGCCGTCGTGCTGCCCGAAGGATTTTCTGACACTGGCATCACACGCACGCAACGCCTCGCCATTCATGCCACCGCCCAAGCCCTAAGTCACGCCAACCTGCCACACAGCACCAATGTCGCCGTCATTCTGTCCACGGTCAGCAACGACGGCGAAACCATAGAATACAACCTTCCCAAACTCCTCGAGAATCGACGCATCAGCCCTCGAGATGTGGTCAACCGCTTACCAGACATTGCCTGTAACCAGATTGCCAGCCATTACCAATTTTTTGGAGTCTCGTACTCGCTTTTTGCCTCATGCAGCACCGGTTTAATGTCAATTGACAGCGCCATGAAAATGCTTGACGAATACGATTACGTGGTGGTTGGCGCAGCCGATGCGGGTTGTTACAAATTATCCATGAAATACTTCGCATCCATTTACGCGCTGGGCAACAAAACCACGCCTTTTGACGACGGGCGCGAAGGATTTGTCATGGGCGAAGGTGCAGGAACACTGATCTTGCAAAGCCCAGAAAAATCAAAAGAATACGGCAGCACCGTCTACGCCACACTGTACCCAGTCGGTATGGCAAGCGACGCCCACGATGCCACATCGCCACACAGCGACGGACGCGGCGCGATACTGGCAATGGACAAAGCCATGAAACATGTTGCTGACATTCATGCCATCAACGCCCACGCCACTTCGACCCCAATCGGTGATGAAGTCGAATACCGCGTATTGACCAACAAATTCCCGAACATTCCGATTTACGCCCCAAAAAGCAAGATCGGGCATACCCTTGGCGCATCAGGGATTCTCGAGACCATTTACGCCATTTTATCCATGCGTCACGGAACAATCCCGCACATTCACAATTTTAACTCGAGCCACTTTTTAAAACCCGAAGGGAAATTGAACCTTAAACCAACCAGTTTTGGCAGTGATAAAACCTTGCGAACCTTAAAAAACTCTTTTGGGTTTGGGGGGAAGTGCGCTTCGATGGTGATTGAGGTGACTCGAGAAGGGTAAACAGAAAGTTAGAAAGAGGGTTTCACAATTGCTTTTGGAAGGGTTTTGAACAATTGAGGTACAATCAATTTCTTCATGGACTTGTTACTTCAACTGAAATGTCAAGAGTTTGTGGACTTGGAGTTCCGAGAGTCATATTTCTCCTCAAACACCGTTGGTGCTAAGAAGCTAAGGCTCGAGTGCCGACG
>JAYTKL010000627.1:0-1654 GCA_043730305.1 Deinococcales bacterium
GAAACCGAAACGTACAAACTCGAGCCTTCATTGGTGTATGCCAGGTTGACCCAAGGTTTGTGTTGGGCTTCGATGACTTTTTCCGAATCGAGGTTGGTCAAAAACCACAACTTGCCATCGGCGGTCAACTCTTGGGTCGTCATCGGACGGCTGTGCAGTCTGCCGTCCTGGCTTACGGTGGTCAGCATGGCAAAACGCATTCCGTGAAGGTGACGTTTGAGCCTGGCAAACGCCTCGGAGCTGTTATTAATGACAACATCTTGCTGATTGGTGTGCTTCACTTCCTGATTCATCATCTCTCCTGATCTGGCAAAGGTTTTAAACCTGCCGCCGACCTTGAGCATTCCAGCTCGAGTTTCAGTCTGACGCGACCATTCACTGACGCGACCATTTAAAGTTTGAATCACACGGCTGATGGCGACCGAGGTTCAATCTGAAGACATGCTGAATGTTGAATCCTGTAACATTGCAGGATTTAAGTCACTCGAGTTTTTGGTTTAAATCTGTCCGGCAAAACCCGCAAGGCGCCGCAGCACACCCGACTGACCCGCGTGATACGTCTCGTGCCAGGTCATGAATTCAAAATAATCTTCGAGCGTGCCCTTGCCCATCGGGCTGGGCGAGGCAAAATCGGCATCTTTGAGCGCTTTCTCGAGCGCGGCTTGAGAAACCTCGAGCGCCTGCAACAAATCCTGGCTGGACATGATTTCCGCCGCCTGGGTTTTGCTGCCCCGAGCGTAGGCTTTTAGAATCTCGGTGTTTTTGACGCTCGGTTCTGCGCCCAGTGCCTCGAGCAGAATTTGTCTGGAATGCAGCACATGACCCAAAATCCAGTTGAAATGCACGCCGTCGCTGGCAGTCTGAATCAGAAAATCTTTTTGTTTCAAAGATTCGGCGTTGGTTTGAAACACACCCAAATTGCGCTGAAGCACACTCGAGAAACGAACTTGAGTCTTGGTCATGTTCACATGATACGTTTTTTTGACTCATTCGAGAATGGGTTTATCAACTATTTCGAGAATGGGTCTTCTAACCACGTGGCATCTGCGTTGATCGGAGCCTCCAGAGACTTCAAAAAGGCTTGGATTTGTTGCATCTCGAGCACAGAGAGGTTTAAAGGCTTGATCTCCGATTGACCCGTCGGCGCGGTGGGGGCTTTGTTGTAATGCTCGAGAACTTGTTGCAAGTTTTTAAATTGTCCAGCGTGCATGAACGGCGCGTGTAAACTTGCACCGCGCAACGAAGGTGTTTTGAACGCCCCGTTCAGATTTTTGACTTCACTCGAGGTGTCATACGCATCCACGCTGGCATTGGCAGCGCACTCGGCGGTGTTGGCGTCGCTGTATTCGCTCAAGCAACCAAATTCGCTGGTTGCCAATTTTTGCAAACCGTTGCCACGTCCCAGATCAAGTTTTAAATCGTTTGGGGTTGGGACGCCCGTGTTGTGAAACTGCTGATCGGTCAGCAGTGGACCGTTGTGACACGATACGCAACCCGCCTTGCCGATAAACAACCTCAGCCCAGCCACCTCGCTTTCGTTCAGGGTTGATGAGGCATCCGGATCATTTTCGGGATGAAGCAGCGTTTCGACAAAAGTATCAAACCTCGAGCGACCAGGGTTGAGTTTGCGCTCATATGCCGCGATTGATTTGCC
>JAYTKL010000628.1:0-6486 GCA_043730305.1 Deinococcales bacterium
CTTCGGGCGTATCAAATTGCTCGAGTTTGCCGTCTTTCATGATGGCAATGCGGTCGCTCAGTTTGATGGCTTCGTCAATATCGTGGGTGACAAAAACCACGGTTTTTTTGAGGCGTTTTTGAAGCTCGAGAAACTCGTTTTGCAGGCGCTCGCGGGTGAGCGGATCAACCGCGCCAAATGGTTCGTCAAACAACAGCACCTTCGGGTCTGCCGCCAGCGCTCGAGCCACGCCAACCCGTTGCGCCTGACCACCCGAAAGTGCTTTGGGATAAACATTCGCGTAACGGTTCGGCTCGAGTCCGATCAATTCGAGCAACTCCATGACTCGAGCCTCAATCTTGGGTTTTTGCCAACCGAGCAGTTTGGGCACGACCGCAATGTTTTCGGCAACGGTCAAATGTGGGAACAGACCAACACTTTGAATCGCGTAACCGATGCCGCGCCGCAATTCAAAGGGTTTGAGGCTGCTCGAGTCGCGCCCGTCAATCAAAATCTGCCCAGAACTGGGTTCGATCAGGCGGTTGATCATTTTTAAGGTGGTGGTTTTGCCACAACCGCTCGGACCGATCAACACGCAAATCTCGCCATTTTTGACCTCGAGATTGAGGTGATCAACAGCAATCGTCTCGCCGTACTTTTTGCTGACCTTTTTGAGGTCAATCATCTTAAACCTCTTGGAATGCTGGCTTGCTCGAGCGTCCTGAAACCAGCGTCAGTCAGGACTGCCAGCACCAAGACTGGTATCGCGCCAAGCAGCACCAAATCGTTGGCGGCGCTGCCCAGACCACCAAAAATAAACACGCCCAGACCACCTGCGCCAATCAAACTCGAGAGTGTGCTCAGACCAACCAACTGCACGGCGCTGGTGCGAATACCGTTCAGAATTAGACCAAGTGCCAGCGGCAGTTCGACGCCAACAAAAAGCTGACGCGCGGTCATGCCCATGCCTCGTCCAGCCTCGAGTGCCGTTTCTGGCACTGCCTTCAAGCCGTTCAAAACCCCTCGAGCGATGGGCAGCAAGCCGTAAACCGTCAGGGCGGTGATGGCTGGCGCAAAGCCGATACCCCGAATACCAACAGTCTCGAGGATCGGAAAGGTACGAACCAGCGCCGAAAATGGCGTGATTAAAAGCGCCAACAGCGCGAGGCTTGGAATGGTTTGCAGCAAACCCGAGAAACCCAAAATAAAACCTTCAAAACGCTTTGACCTGGCAGCCCAAAAGCCCAGTGGAATACCGAACAAACTCGAGGTGATCAGCGCCAAAAATGCCAGTCCCAGATGCCGTCCCAACTCGAGCCAGAAGGTGTCCATCCGAGTCTGGTATTCACGAATGACGCTCAGGCTGCCGAGTCCACCCGTCAACAACAAAATCAGAAAAACCAGAATCCCAACACTTGAGGTCAGACGTTTGAGCCAGATATTCTCGAGGTCATTCAGCGCCGCGAAAATCAAAAAACTGCTGGACACCAGCATCAACCATGCCGACGGCGCAAGCGAAACCCGAGCCAGGGTACTCGAGCCGAGCAGTTTGCTGGCATCAGCGCCAATCAAAATCACGCCAGCGATCAAGACCAGATTAGCCAGGATTGCCAGTGCGAAACCGCGAAAACGGGGTTTCAAGAACGCGCTGAAAGCTGCCAAAAACACCACGCCCAACAACCACCAACCAGCCGCACCCAACTCGAGCAAGCTGTAACCTTGTCCAGCGATCAAACGGTTGGCTTTCAATTCGAGAAACGGCAGCCACAACAAACTCGAGATTGCCAGCAGACAACCGAGCAGGGCAATACGGTTTGGGTTGGTTAAATTCATGATTCACCTCGAGTTTAAAAGGGGACGGGAAAACCTCACCCGTCCCATCATTTTGTGCTACTCGAGATTTACTTTAAAAAACCTTTGCTTGCCAGATACGCCCGTGCAACCTCTTGGGGCAACTTGCCCTCAAGATCAATTTGACGATTCAGATTTTGCAAGACCGGCAAGGTCAGACCCTTAAAAATTGGGTTGAGCAAACCAGCAATTTCTGGGTGCTTCTTTAACACCTCGCCGCGAATCGTTGGCGCGGGTTGATAGACGGGCTGCGCCCCTTTGGGGTCAGAGAGCACGACCAATCCCAGCGCCGCAATCGCACCGTCAGTACCGTATGCCATTGCCGCATTGACACCGTCGTTGTTGCTGGCTGCCGCCTGTTCGGTCTGGCTGGTGGTCGCACCGGCAATCACCACTTTCTGATCGGCTTTGAGTTTAAAACCGTAAGCTTTTTCAAAACTTGGGAAGGCGTCGCTGCGTTCAAAAAATTCTTGAGAACCAGCCACCTTCAGCACACCGCCCTTGTTGACATACGTCGCCAAATTCACCAAGGACTTCAAACCCTCGCGGGTCGCCAGCGTTTTGGGAATTGCCACGGCAAAGGTGTTGTTGGCGGGCGCACGCTCGAGCCATGCGATATTGTTCAATTTCAGGTCAAGCGTTTTGACAATCGCAAACGATTGCGCCGCTCGAGATGGCGCGGTCGGATCAATCTTTTGCCCTTTAAAGAAATTATTGATCGCCGAACCCGTGTACTCGGGGTAAATATCTATCTGTCCCTCGAGCAGCGCCTTGCGGGTCACAAACGTGTTGCCCGTCGGAATTTGCGCCTTGACCGTAAAACCGGCGTGCTCGAGCGTCAGGCGCAACATTTGACCCAAAAGTTGCCCTTCGGAATCGAGTTTGCTGCCAATCGCCACCGTTCCTTTTTGTTGCGCCAATGCGAGGCTGGTGAGGGTGACGGCGAGCAGAAGTCCGAGTGATTGCAGTCGTTTTCGGTTCATGGTTTCCTCCAAGAGATGCTCGAGTTTAACGGGTTTTGCCCCCTTCAACTGTTAGCTACGATGCTTGATTCCAAACGGTTCAAATGGTCTACAGCCTGCCCTTTTGGCTCGAGACACACGCCAAACTGCCTTTATTTTGACTTGCAGGGGTGACAAGACCATGATAGGATTTTCTGAGGTCACGGGGTTGTGGCGCAGTTGGGAGCGTGCTTGAATCGCACTCAAGAGGTCAAGGGTTCGAATCCCTTCAACTCCACCATCAGGAAAGGCTCGAGTTTAAACTCGAGCCTTTTATCACTCAAATTGTTGAACCTTCCCAAAACACTCGGAAATCAAACTTAACTTTTGAAAATACGTCATAATACTGGCAATGCCCCAACAACCATTAACGTTTTCCCAACTTCTGGACAATCACAATCGAGGTTCGGTTGGTGCTTTCCTGAAAGACAAAATCCGAGCTGATTCCCAACTGTCAGTGGTTTCGGCATATTTTACGATTTACGCTTTTGACGCCTTAAAACCGCAACTCGAGGGTATTTCTGGAATGCGTTTTTTGTTTGGTGAGCCAAACTTTATAAAATCATTAGATGCAAAAAACATGAAAGCCCCAACAATGCGAATTGAACAAGACGAACTCTCGCTCGAGCATTCGTTGCGCCAAAGCCGAGTGGCGAAAGCTTGCGCCGATTGGATGAAACGCAAAGTTCAGATTCGGTCAATCAAAAAACCAGGATTCTTGCACGGCAAAGCCTATTCGATAGAACACGGCGATTACAAACGCGCTGTGCTGGGCAGCAGTAATTTTACGGTGCAGGGTTTGGGTTTGGGCAAGCGCGGCAACATCGAATTGAACCTCGAGATGACCGATGATCGTGACCGTGAAGATTTAAAACACTGGTTTGATGATGTTTGGAACGACACCAAACTGACCGAGGATGTCAAAGGCGAGGTCTTAAAGCAACTCGAGCGTTTGTACGTTCCAAACCCGCCACAATTTGTTTATTACAAGACTTTGTATCATTTGTTCAGCAATCTCGAGCAAGGAATGGGGGAACTGAAAATCCCGCAGCGCCTGATGGATTCAGAAATATGGAATGCGTTGTACCCGTTTCAAAAAGATGGTGCAAAAACTGCAATTCGTAAATTGCAAACCTTTGGGGGCTGCATTCTGGCGGACAGTGTTGGCTTGGGAAAAACCTATACCGCCTTAGCCGTCATTAAATACTTTGAAGCCCTGAATGATCGCGTGTTGGTCCTTAGCCCAAAGAAACTACGTGAGAATTGGACGGTCTATCACGCCGCCAACAACAGCGCCTTAAACCCATTTTTGCGTGATCGTTTTGCCTATAGCGTGTTGTCGCATACGGATTTAACCAGAGAATCTGGCATGGTCGCAGACCTCAACCTCGAGACCATCAATTGGGGCAATTACGACCTTGTGGTGATTGACGAAAGCCATAACTTTCGCAACTCGACCAAAGGCGCTCGAGATGAAAACGGGAAGACCATAAAAAAAAGTCGCTACGAAAAATTGCTCGAGGATATTATCAATACTGGCGTACAAACCAAAGTGCTGCTTTTGAGCGCCACGCCCGTCAACAACGATTTGTCTGATTTGCGCAATCAATTGAGGCTTATTTCTGGTGATTCTGATACCGCATTCTTGGAATCCCTCGGAGTCTCGAGCCTCAAGAATGTTTTGAAAGCAGCCCAGCAAGAATTTAACGCTTGGGCAAGCAAAGAACCTCGAATTGCAGAACAGTTACTCGAGAAGTTGAGCGCCAATTTTTTCTCGCTCTTGGACGGTTTGACGTTGGCACGTTCTCGCAAACACATCAAAGACTACTACCCAGAAACCATTGAAAAACTGGGTGGATTTCCGACCCGCTTAAAACCCATTGCCGTGTTCAGTGATGTGGACACCAAGAAGCTATTCCCAAGTTATGAAGCAATCCACAATCAAATTAGCGGTTACAAACTGGCATTGTTCAGCCCCTCGAGTTACCTGTACCCAGAATTTGCAGGACGTTATGACACCGATGCCGTCAAGAACTTCTCGCAAGGAATGCGCGAACGGTACTTGATTGGCATGATGAAAGTGAATTTCTTAAAACGACTCGAGAGCAGCGTGAACTCTTTTGCCATTACCCTTGAGCGCACCTGCAACAAAATTACGACCCTGATTGAAAAACTCAAGGCGTTTCAAACACGAAAAGACACAGGAGAATTTGAGGGTCTCGATGATGGACAACTCGAGCCAGATGCGATGGATGACGAAGAGCTTGAAGCCGCGCTGCAAGTTGGTAAACGCATCAAATACGATTTGCGGCATTTGAATGTAGACCGGTGGTTAATAGATTTACGCGCCGATGAGCAGCAATTACACGATGTTTTGGACGTGGCAAAATCAGTCACGGCTGCTCGAGATGCCAAACTAAGAGACTTACGGGCGTTGCTCGAGCAGAAAGTCAAGAATCCGACCCTTGATAAAAACGGGCAAGCAAACCGTAAAGTGTTGGTGTTTACGGCATTTTCAGACACCGCAACCTACCTGTATCAGAATCTCGAGCTGGTGGCGAAACAATTGGGTGTACATATTGCGCTTGTCACAGGTTCGGCAGGCAATGCCAGCACCTTTGGACGAGTTGATTACAATTCAATTCTGACCAATTTTGCACCAACTTCCAAAAAGCGTAAAGAGCTGAAAAACTTCCCACAAGACACCGAAATTGACATATTGATCGCCACAGATTGCATTAGTGAAGGACAGAACCTTCAAGATTGCGATTATCTTGTAAACTTTGACATTCATTGGAATCCCGTGCGTTTGATTCAACGCTTTGGACGGATAGACCGTATTGGCAGCCAAAGCACACAAATTCAAATGGTCAATTTCTGGGCGACACCAGACTTAAATGCCTACTTAAACCTCAAAAACCGTGTTGAGGCTCGCATGGCGCTGGTGGACATTACCGCGACCTCTGAGGACAACCCGTTGAGTCCTGAGAACAACATTCGTGCCGACCTGAGTTACCGCGACCAACAACTTTTACGCATGAAAGACGAAGTGCTGGACTTGGAAGACATTGAAGGCGGTGTTAGCCTAAGTGACTTTAGCCTTGATGATTTCCGCATGGATTTAACAAACTTCATGGACAACAACCGCGCTGCGCTCGAGAATGCACCGCAAGGAATTTTTGGGCTTGTAAACGAAGAGGGCAACCTTGCACGGCACGGCATTGTGTTCTGCTTGCGACAACTGGGCAGTGTTGCCAACACCGACCTGAACCCGCTCAGTCCGTACTTTCTGGTGTACGTTAGGGCGTCTGGCGAGGTGCGCTTTGCTTACGCCCAAGCCAAGCAAACCCTCGAGTTGTACCGTGCCTTGTGCGCCAACAAAAGCGGTGCCACCCAAACCTTGCACGACCATTTTGATACGCTGACCAACAACCTCGAGAACCTCGAGCAAGAAACCGCGCTCTTAAAAGCTGCGCTTGAAAGTATCCGAACCACCTTCAAAAAACGTGTAAATGAAACCTTGTTCACGGGTCGCGGGGCGGTCATGCCAAAACTTGAGGAGCAAGTGACCGAAGAAACCGAATTTGACCTGGTGACCTGGTTGGCGATTCTCGAGAATCCAGATGCAGGCGCTTAAGGTGTCCAGAATTCTAAG
>JAYTKL010000629.1:0-1475 GCA_043730305.1 Deinococcales bacterium
GGAGAACAGCAAAGTCACCTGCCCAGATTGCAACACCACGTTCAACGTGGAATTTGAAGACGCAGAATAAAATTGCATTCGTCGGGAAAATCCCCGTTGGAGTAGGGGTGAACCTTGTGTTCACCCAAATAGGAGGGAAGAACATGGCAAAAATTAAGTTTGAAAACCCAGAATCCGGTGCAATCATCGAACTCGAGAATCCAGAATTGGGCGAAATCGTGATCGATGACGAAACCGGCGCAGAGTTTGAAGTCGTCAGCCTCGAGCCGCCCAAGCTCGAAGCCGCCCCGCAAGAGGCAGAAGATTGGGGGGAATGAGCAAATAGCAAATAGCAAATAGCACATAGCTCAAAGCCGAAAACTTACCGCTAACTGCTAATCGCTCATTGCTAACCGCTTTCTTTTATGGCTGAACTTGCCTTGGTTTATGACCGTGTCCGTGAGGATGAGAAAATGTTGTTCGCCGCGCTCGATGGTCTTGGCGTGGCGTATGACAAAGTCTATGCGCCTCAGTTGAGTTTTGATTTTCACAGCAAAAAACCACCCGAGTGGAAGGTTGTGATCGAGCGTTGTGTTTCTCAATCTCGAGGTTATGCGATCAGTGCGTCGCTCGAGGCTTGGGGTGTGGAGGTCGTCAATCCATCTTTGGTGATTGCCAATTGCGGCGATAAGCTGGTCACCAATGCCTTGCTTGCCAAGAACAACATTGCCACGCCGCGCACCCAGGTTTGCTTCGATACTGACACCGCGTTAAAAGTGATCGAGGAGATGGGTTATCCGGTCATCATGAAACCGCCCGTGGGTTCGTGGGGAAGATTGCTCTCATTGATTCGTGACCGTGACGCCGCCGAAACCGTGCTCGAGCACAAAGAAGTGCTTGGCGGGTATCAACATCAGATTTTTTACATTCAGGAAGTGGTCAATAAACCAGACCGTGACATTCGGGCTTTTGTTGCCGATGGCAAGTGCATTGCCGCAATTTATCGCAACTCGAGCCATTGGATTACGAACACCGCCCGAGGCGGAAAAGCTGAAAATTGCCCTGTTACGCCCGATATTGCCAGTCTTGCCGAACGCAGCGCGAAGGCAGTAGGTGGTGCGGTGGTTGCTGTGGATTTGATGGAAGACCCAACGCGCGGCTTGATGGTGATCGAAGTGAATCACACGATGGAGTTCAAGAATTCGGTCAGTACGACCGGCGTGGACATTCCCAAGAAAATTGCGGAATACGCCATCTCGAGATTGAAGTAACTTTCGCGCTTCTCTCATCCCCGACCCTTCTCTCAACATCGAGAGAAGGGAGTTTTATTTATATTTTGTTGAAGCGAAATTATTTTGAAAATTGCCAAGCGTCACTCGAGTTTCGCCCAGCGTACCACTGAAACGACTAAGATTTTGTGGACGGCAAGTTCCGAGACAGAATGGAAGCGAACATGGGCAAATACAAAACCTACACACCAGAATTCAAACTTGAAG
>JAYTKL010000630.1:0-1782 GCA_043730305.1 Deinococcales bacterium
AGCAAAGCACCTTTAAAATTGTGCGCGTTCTGCTTTAAGGTTGCCCGCAACACCAACACGGCTTCTGGGGGTTTCTCGAGTTTCCACCACGGCTCGAGCACCGATTGAGCGCGTCCGTTGTAACGTGGGTCGGCATCCTTTCGGGCGCGTTGAATGTATTTTCGTGCCAAAGTCACGGCAAGTGAAAGGTTGTCCGGGTTTTGCCCTAATTGCGCCCGCAAATCACGCAATTCTCGAGCCGCAACATCGTTGACATTCACCCGCAGACGCTCGAGGATTTGATCGTCAGATTTTGGGGTAAACGGTGTTGCCAAGGCGCTCGGGGCGAGCATGAAAGCAATTGCGAAAAACCATTTTTTTGCGTTCATAAAATCTCCTTCTTGTCAAAATAAATTCTTGTTTTTTGATCTCGAGGGCGCACCACAAGGCGCCCTCGAGTGAAACTATTTACATCGAACCAGGAATTGGAGTTTTCAAATACGGGAAGCTGGCGTCAAACATGCTGTCGGTCACGTTCGCACCGTCAGTGAACGGCAGTTGACCGCTCGGAGCAACGTCGGCAGGAAGCAACTTGCCCATGACCACACGAAGTGCAATGTCCACCACGTCATCACCAGGACGGCGACCGTTGGGGAAACCGGCGGTGTCGCCGCCAATCACGCCAAGGTTGTTTTGCTCGTCGAGCGGTTTGGCATCAATTTTGGTGTTGAGGCGCAGCATCTCGGCAACGCTGCCGTTCTTGTTCAAACCGTCCACGCCCGTCAGGAATGCCGCCACCAAATCTGCCCTTGGGAACGCGGTCGGGGCTTTCACGCCCGCCGCGCCAAACAGCAACTCGAGCACGGCTGGCAGGGTTGGATGCGTGACGTAGGTGGCGAATTGTCCGTCGTCTTTGGGTTCAGAAGCATTGAACTTGTCTTTGTCCTTAATGCCAATCACGACCTCGTTGACCAACGGGTTTGACAACCTCGAGACTTGCACGTACTCGCCGCTCGAGATGGCTGGCTTGGCATAGGTTGGGTCGCTGGTCAGGTTGCGCGTTTTGGGCAAACTGGCGGTCGTCCAAGAACCGACAATGCCCGAATCGCCTGCGGTCAAGCACGATTTTGCCACCTCGAGTTCGATGGCGGTCACGTTTTTGTCGGCGAGGTCGTCTTGTCCGCCGCTGATCGAACCAAGTGGGTTTTTGATGTTCACCAGGTCAAAGGTTTCGCCCAGATTGACCACGAATGGGTCTTTGCGCTGTCCGACAAACAAACGCCCAGGAACTTCGCAACCAGGAATTTTGATGTCGTACAAGTAGGCTCGAGCGTACTCGGCATAATCTGGAATCGATTTCTTGCCAATGTTGTCGGCTGGCTTGAGGAATTCTTTGTCGCCCGTTTGTAAATTGCTGACCGCCTCGAGCTTGCCCGAACGTCGGTCGCCACGAATCACATTGAGGGTGTACGACTCTTGAACGTTCAGTGCGCCAAGATTTCCAGCGCTGATCGCACCGACGTTGGTGAACGGCACGGACACCATCTTCTGGTTTTCGCCCGTGCCAATCGGCAACTGAATGTCTTTGAGCGTGGTTTTAAACTTAAATTGAAAGGTCAAATCCTCTTTGGCATCCGCGTTGTTGTCCAGATGGATTTCGTAAATGGCGTCAGGGTCGAGGTTGAAAAAATTCGGACCGCCGTAACCATCTTGAAGCGGCAAGTAATCGGCAATCATGGTCACGTACTTTTCGCGTCCACGTTGATAAGAATTGAACACGTAATAATCCGTGCCATCCACTTT
>JAYTKL010000631.1:0-1653 GCA_043730305.1 Deinococcales bacterium
AAAAACGCCAAGGCTTGCCGCGCCGTCTCGAGTTCGGTTTGTTGCTTCAAGCTGCCTTCAAAGGCTTTTTGCGCTTCGTCAAATTGACCAGACCACATCGCGCCGACGCCGTTCCAATACCCATATTCGGCAACATTTGGGCTGACTTTGACCAGGGCACCAACCAAAGGATTCGCCTTGTCCAAACGCCCAGACAGCAAATACATGCGGGCAATCAGCTTCGGCTCGAACTTGTCGCCAGCCGCTTTTTTCAGCGCCGCCTCGGCATCCGCGTCGCGTCCCAATTTCGCGTTCGCGTACGCCAAACCCGTCAACGCCTGAACATTTGCGTCATCTCGAGAAACCGCTGTTGAATACGCTTTGGCAGCATCTGTGTACAACCCTTGATGCTCAAAAATCGCGCCTCGGGCAAACGCCAGCGCCGAACTATCAGGGTAAGCGGCATCGCCCTTGGTGACAATCGCCAGGGCTTGCTCGAGGTTGGGCAAACGACTGGCGAGGGCGTAAACCGTATCTGGAACGTCTGGGGTACTCCGCACCAGATTGCGCAAATAACGCGTGGCGCTGTCGCGGTCATTGTTCAAATACAAGGTGATCAAACGGTTGTGAAGCTCGACCTCATCGGGCATTCTCGGCGAAAGGTTTAACAGCACCGACTCGGCGGTTTGCCAACCGCCATTGCCGCCGTAACGCTCGAAAATATCGGCAATGTTGAGCACCGCCTCGAGAAAACGCGGGTTGTACTGCAAGGCAGTTTTAAATTCGTTGGTGGCAGATTGCAAAATTTCGTTGGAAAGCTTGTCCGCGCCGCGTAAAATCCGTAAACCCTGCAAGTAATGCAGTTCTGGCTTGGACGGATTGAGTTTTAACCCCGCGTCAATCACCGTTTTGGCATCCGCGTTTTTCTTGCCCTGCAACTGAATCACACCCGCCACCATCATGACGCTGGCATCGAGCGGCGCAAGTTTGGAGGCTTGAACCGCCAAAGGCAGTGCATCTGCCACTTTTCCGGTTTGCGAGAGCAGCAAGCCTCGAGCAGCCAGCGCCCAAGCGTTGCCCCCAGCCTTCTCGAGGATGCCAACACTGTCTTTAGCCCCTGGGGTCACGGCAGCCACGACGACCTCTGGCGCTGGCAGCGCGTTTTCGATGCTCAGTATTTCCTTAAGATCATCGGTGCTCGGTTTTAAACCCAGCGCTTTGATCAGGGTCGCATTGGCGGTGGCGACCAATTTCTTAAAATCGCTGCCTTTTGCCACCAACTTGTTCGACGCGCCGCCATCCACTTTTTTGACGGTGTACTCGAGCGAATACGCCTCGGCTTTACCAGATACCTTGCCGCTGACCACATAATCCAGCGCATACGACTCGACCATTCGATCGGCGTTTTCAGGACGCGCACGAAGGTACTGGTACAACTCGAACGGCGTCGGCGTAACCAAACCGTCCACACTTTCCAGCGCCCTGGAAACCGCCGTTGGCACCGCCAAGTTAAAAGCGTCGAGGTCACCCTCGAGCGGTAAAAAACCGACACGTTGCGCGTTGGCGCTCGAGAAAACCCCAAGCGCGACCAGACCAAAAACAATTCGGGTTTTGAAATTCACAGCGTCACTATACGGGCAAGGCTTGGTGAAGGGAATGAGAAGACGGAAAGAA
>JAYTKL010000632.1:0-2736 GCA_043730305.1 Deinococcales bacterium
ACCATGGCTGACCTAGCCACCCTACTCGAGTCCGAAGCGAACGCGGAAGTTGAGGCGATTCTCAGCGAAGCCCGTTCCAAAGCGGACGTGATCGTGCAAGGCGCGAATGAACAAGCCAAAAGCTTGGTTGATTCACGCCGTCGCACCCTCGAGACCGAACTGGTTGCGGCTCAGGTTCGTGCAAAAAGCGCTGCCGATTTGGACGCGGCATCGCAACGTCTGAACGCCAACCATGTCGCCACCGAGCAATCTTTCAATCAAGCCGAAAGCGAATTGCGCAACTTTACCAAAAGCGGCGAGTACAAGAACGTGCTCGAGAAACTGATTCGTGAAGTTCAAGGCGCGATCAGCAATATTTCCAAACTCGAGGTTCATCCAGACGACGTGGCAGTTGCCACCGAAGCTGCCAAAAACGCGGGTTTGAACGTTGCCGTGACCGCCAACAGCGATATCGAAACCGGAGTGCGTGCCGTCGCCGAAGGTGGTCAATCCTCGATCACCAACACCCTCTTGGGTCGTCTTGGACGCGCTCGAGATGGGTTGTTGAGCGAAGTCGCCCGAACGTTGACGGGGAATTGAGGCGTTGTGCCTGACGATTACGGTTACATCAATGCGCGGGTGCGGGTCATGCACTCCAAGTTGCTCTCCTCGAAACTCGAGGAGGCGCTTTCTGCCGAATCTTACAGCGAGTATTTGCGTGTTCTGACCGAGACCGACCTTGCCCCCGACCTTGGTGATGCCACGGCGCAGGGCGCGGGTTTGAACGAGTTGGACAAAGCACTCTCGAGGAACTTTTTTGGCGTGGCTCAAAAATTGGCTGGTCTTGGTGACGGCAATGCCGGACGCGAGATTGGTTTGTTGCTCTCCAAGTACGACCTTTTAAATCTTAAAGCCATCGCCCGAGGCAAGTTCTCGGGTCGTGGCAGCGACGAGATTGAAAAAAGTCTGATTCCTGCCGGAACGATCAAACCCGCCGTCTTGTCTGGCATGGCTGCCGCACCCGATCTGGGTTCGCTGGCACAAAACCTGAACGTGGTCGGGCATCCTCTGGCAAACAGTTTCAGAACCGCCGTGGCGCAACTTGCCGCCGAGAATGATCTGCTCGCCTTCGAGGTTTTGCTCGATCAAGCTTACTACAGAGAGGCTTTAAAACGCTCGAGTGACACCTTGACTGGTTACTTCAAACGCGACATTGACGGCGCGAACATCATGACCGCTTTAAAACTCAAAGCCCAGGGCATCTCGAGCAACTTCGAGCGTTACTTTGTGGCTGGCGGTAAAGAGGTTGGTGCTGACCGTTTCGCCCAGATTGCCAGTGGCTCGGGTGGACTGGACGGACTTGCGGCTTTCGCAGGACTGTCTGAGATTTCGGATTTGGGTCAAGCCGAATCCGTCGTCCGCACGGTGTTACTGAAAGATGCCAAGCGCCTGTACACCAGCGACGCACTTGGCGTTGGCGTGGTGATTGGTTTCTTGAAAGAAAAAGAAAACGAGGTCGCCTTAACCCGTTTGATCGCCAGGGGCAAGTTCTACGGCGTGCCAAACGAAACACTTCGCAAGGAGGTTGGCAATGGCTTATAAAATGGCTATCGTAACCGACGGTGAAACCGCCACGGGCTTCAGGCTTGCCGGTGTCGAAGTGCTCGAGGCTCACGATCAAAGCAGCGCCATCAAAGTGCTGGAAATTGCAATCTCGAGCGGCGAATACGGTCTGGTTGCCGTGGACGAAAGTTTAATCCCCGATCCTGCCAAGTCACTCGAGCGTCAAATGCGTGGTCGTGACTTGCCTGTGCTGCTTCCAATGCCAAGCCTCAGCTTTGCCTTCACCGAGGGGCAAGACGCAAAAGCGTACATGCGAGAACTGGTTCGCAGCACGATTGGTTTTGAAATCAAGATGTAAACAAAACCCGATTTTTAGGCTCGAGAGAACCTCGAGATAAAAGCGCTCTCGAGCTTGAATGTTTAAGAACTTTTTTTGAGGAGGTCAGAATGGCAGGTAAAATCAAATCTATCGCCGGTCCTGCGGTGCTTGTTGAAGACCTTGAAGGCGCAAAAATGAACGACATCGTTCGCGTCGGCACGGAAGAACTCGTCGGTGAAATTATTCGTCTCGACGGCAACATTTGCTTTGTTCAGGTTTACGAAGACACCAACGGTTTGACCGTTGGAGAGACTGTTTACACCACCAACTTGCCGCTTGCCGTCGAGCTTGGACCTGGCATGTTGAACGGTATTTTCGACGGGATTCAACGTCCACTCGACAAAATCCGTGAAGCCTCAGGCGACTTTATCGCCCGTGGTATCAACGTCAAATCATTGTCACGCACCGCAAAATGGGCGTTCACCCCAAGTGTCAACGTTGGCGATCATGTCGCTGGCGGCTCGAGCCTTGGTACAGTGCCAGAGTTCAGCTTTGTTCACAAAATCCTTGTTCCACCGACCACTTCAGGCGTGATCAAGACCCTGAAACCTGCCGGCGAGTACGTGCTCGATGATGTCATTGCGACACTCGAGGATGGTACGGAATTAAAAATGTATCACACTTGGGCGGTGCGTAAAGCGCGTCCTGTCAACACCAAACTCGATCCAAACTTGCCGTTCCTTACTGGTATGCGCATTCTCGACGTGCTCTTCCCGCTGACCGCAGGTGGCACGGCTGCGATTCCAGGACCGTTCGGTTCGGGCAAGACGGTCACGCAGCAATCGGTGGCGAAGTACGGCAATGCGGACGTGGTG
>JAYTKL010000633.1:0-1021 GCA_043730305.1 Deinococcales bacterium
GAGCTTTTGATGCTCGAGGTGGCGGCGTGTTCTGAAGTTGCCCTGAAAGAACTGTACAAGCGTTTTTCCAAACAAATTTACAGCCTGGCACGCCGAATGCTGCGCGAAGAGAGTGCCGCCGAGGATGTCACCCAGGATGTTTTCGTGAAAATCTGGCAAAAAGCCCTGGATTACTCGAGCCTCAAGGGCGCGGTCAGCACTTGGGTCATGACCATCGCGCATCACAGCAGCGTCGATGCGATCAGACGACGCGCCACCCAAGAAACGGTGCTGCTCGAAGACGGTGAACTCGAGCGTTACCCCCATGATTTCGACGATGACCGCCTGGAGCAAGTCACGGTGTCCAGGGCGCTGGAAAGCCTCGAGCCTGGGGAACGCGGCTTGATTGAACTGGCGTATTTTGAAGGTTTATCGCATTCTCAACTTGCCACCCGCACCGGAATTCCGCTTGGCACGATCAAAACCCGTTTGCGTCTGGGGTTGCAAAAATTAAAAGCCGCGCTAGGAGAGTGGTCCGAATGATAGCCCCGTTGCCCGTGAATGAAATTTCTCGTCTTGCCGCCCTCGAGCGCTACGCGGTGCTTGACACACCCCCAGAGGTTGTGTTCGATCAGTTCGCCGGTTTGACCGCCGGACTTTTGAACGTGCCGATTGCGATGATCGGTCTGATTGACCAGGAACGCCATTGGTTTAAGGCGGCGGTCGGTGCAGATTTCCCGTACAACATGCGCGAAAATTCTTTTTGTCAGTACACGATTCTCGAGGACAAAGTGCTGTGCATTCCTGACACCCAACTCGATGATCGTGTGAATGATATTTTGCCCGTGACCCTGCTGGGCGTGCGGTTTTATGCGGGTATGCCGTTAACCACGAAGGACGGTTTCAACATCGGCACGGTTTGCGTGTTCGATTACAAGCCGCGCAGCCTCGAGCCATCCGATATTCAAACCCTCGAGTTGCTGGCAAAACGTGTCATGGAAGCCTTGAATGACCGCCTCGAGCATGGCGTCAGAACCGATTC
>JAYTKL010000634.1:0-10019 GCA_043730305.1 Deinococcales bacterium
CAAACGCCCCGCGTCGCTGCGACCTCGGTCTATGCTTTCGGGGTTGATCTCGAGCACGGTGACGCTCTCGAACTTTTGGGTTAAGTGCAACGCCATGCCACCAGCGCCGCCGTACAAATCGAGCACGCTCGAGCCTGGTTGCGCCAGTTCTGCGACGCGTTGATACAGCTTGCCTGCGGCTTTGGGGTTAACTTGAGCAAAACTGGTGGCGGTCACGGACAGGTCAAAATCGCCGTAACGCTCCAAGATGCTCTCCTCTCCCCAGAGTTTTTGCACGCCGTCGCGGAAGCGTCCGGTGGTGCTCGCAAAGGCAAAACTGACGCCCGTCACGCCAAGGTCGCGCAGGTGCTCCCGGGCGCTGTAATACTCTCGAGATTTGCCAATGCCGACCAGCGCCACCAGCACCTCGCCAGTCTCGAGGCTGGCACGAAAGGCGATTTCCGAGGCTGGCTCGAGCAGCCGCATGTCGAGGTCTTGCACGCCCGAGGCAATAAATTCGCAGACGAGCGGGTCGTCACGGATGACTTTGGCATCGTGCGAGGCGCGTTCACGGTACGCCAGTCCAAGCGGTGTGACCATGTACTGGGCGGTGTTGCGGTAACGCCACTCGAGCGGGCTGGCTTGGGTCGGCAGCACTTCAAACTCGAGTTTACCGATGCGCTGAATCGAATCTTGGACGATGCTTTGCTTGCAGGTCAGTTGCGTGGCGTAATCGGCAAAGCCAAAATCCATTGTGGGCGGCGCACCACGCGGCAAATCCACGCGTCCTGAAGATGGTTCGATAACGGATTCGACAGTACCCTCGAGCCGTCCTTTACGCGCTGTCACTCGAGCCTCAACCAGTTCTCCTGGCAATGCTCCTGCCAGCAGCACGACTTGACCATCAATGCGGGCTAAACCCAAAGCACCAGAAACTATTTTTTCTACGCGGACACGCTCGAGACTCATGCTGCGAGTCTACCCTTGAATCGTTCAAACCCGAGCCTCTTCTCAATCTAGCCAAGTGTCTCTATCTCGAGCAGCGACCTCACGTAAAATGGTTTTATGAGCGCAGCAACCCTCGAGCCGATCACGGCTAGTATTCTCGAGAATCGGTTTTTGAACGCGGGCGATTTGATCGCGGGTTCGGACATTTGCGTGCAGTGTGGCGTGTGTTTAAGCGTCTGTCCAACCTACCAGCAAACGGGCGAAGAGATTCAATCGCCGCGCGGTCGCGTCATGCTCTACCGTGCCGCCGCCGAGGGTTTGACCGATAATTTTAAGGTCGTGCTCGATGCGGCGTATGACTGCATGGATTGCCGCGCCTGTCAGACCGTCTGCCCAAGTGGCGTGAAACCTGGTGAGATGGCTGTAGAGACCCGCGTGGCGTTGCAGGGCGGCAAGAGTCCAAACTTCAAGATGAAAACGATTCTCGAGCCTTTCAAGCACCCGTGGGCGTGGGATGCCCTGAATTTTGGGGTTCGGGCGTATCAGGGATTGGGCTTGCAAAAGTTTGTGCGCTCCACGAAGATTCTCGAGAAATTTGGGAAAGTTGGCAAAAAACTTGCCGAACTCGAGAATATCCTGCCCGAAAAAATAGCGCCAGCCATGCGAACTCGGGTTGCGCCTGTCATGCCAGCCGTGGGTGAAGAGCGCGGGAAAGTTGCATTCTTCCTGGGTTGCCTAATGAACGCGTTTTACAGTGAAGCCTCGAGCGCCACAGTTAATGTGCTTACCATCAACGGTTTTGAGGTCACAACTCCAAGGGACACCACTTGCTGCGGCGCTCCCGCGATTGAGGAGGGCGACCTGGAGGGTTTTAACATTGTCGCCAAGCGCAATCTGGACTTGTACGATTCGCTCATCGTTGAGGCAATTATTACGGACTGTGCGGGTTGCGGGGCAGAACTCAAAAAGTACGCCAAGTATTTCAAAGACGACCCAGAATACGCCGCCAAAGCCGAGCGTTTTAGCCAGAAAAGTTACGGGCTGTCCGAATTTCTAAAAAAGCATGGCTTGCGTGATTTGCCACAAATTGCGATCCCGCCCGAAGGTGCGTCTTGGGATCAAGAAGACTCGCCAAGCATGAGCGTGACCTACCAGGATGCCTGCCATCTTTGCCACGCGCAGAGCATCTGCAACCAACCCAGGGAAGTCTTGCGCGAAAACCCACTGGTGCAACTGACCGAACTCGAGAATGCCAGCGATTGCTGCGGTGGGGCAGGAATTTACAACATCACGCACCCCGAAATGAGCCAGAAAATTCTGGCTGGCAAAATGCAGCGCGTCAAGGAATCGGGCGCCCAAATTCTGGCGGTCGAAAACCCGGGCTGCATGTTGCAGCTCGAGGCTGGAACGAGGCAATTTAACGTCAATGTCAAGGTCATGCACACCTCGGTGATTCTCGAGCGTGCTTACAAAGCCAGAAAATGATTGCGGTCACGGAGTCCCTGTTCGCGGTACAAATCCCGATTCCGTACCCGATGAAATTTGTCACGGTCTTGATTGACACCGTGCAACCAGTCACGCTTGTAGATTGCGCCCTCAACACGCTCGAGGCTCGAGAAAGTCTTGAAGCGGCGCTGCATGGGTTAAACCTTGGGTTTGAGGACGTAAAACGCATCATCGTGACGCACCATCATCCAGATCATTTTGGTCTGGCGGGATGGATTCAAGAACGTTCAAACTGCCAGATTTTGATGCTCGAGTTGGACATTGAACGCGGCGCGATTTTCTGGGACGACTGGGAAAACTGGCTCGAGGGACATGTCAAGCACTTTGCACAGCACGGTTTACCATCCGAGAACCTCGAAGAAATCCGCATCGAATCTCGAGCCACCCGAGAACGGGTTTATGCGGGTTCGCGCTTAACGCCTTTGCAGGCTGGAGATCACTTAAATCTTGGTGAAAGATCGTTTGAAGTGCTCTGGATGCCAGGTCATGCCGACGGGCATTTGACCCTGTGGGACAAAGACCAGAAACTGCTGATCGCAGGTGATGTGATTCTCGAGCGCATCACGCCGAATGTCGGCTTGTGGGCTTATTCCAGACCCAATCCCTTGCTGGATTACCTTGGGTCACTCGAGCGGGTCAGGCAACTTGCACCCGCCAAAGCCGTGATCGGGCATTACGGACCAGTCATCGAAAATGCCGCCGAACGCGCCCTCGAGATCACCTTGCACCACCATGCCAGACTTGAGGAATTACACACGCAATTAACGCGACCCATGAATGCCTTTGAAGCCAGTTTCATTTTGTTCGCCAGGGAATTAAACCCCACAGGACGACGTTTTGCCCTGACCGAAACCTTAGCGCACCTCGAGTATTTACATCTGAACGGCGAGCTTTTACGGCTCGAGGGTAATGTGATTCGGTACGCTCGAGTTTAAGCAAATGACCTTCCATTGAACCTTGTAATCGTTTACAATCCTCATCGTGATGAATACGGCAACCGAACAACATGATATTCGAGTGACCGTGGAAGTCATGTACTCGCCTGGTCACTCGAGGGCTGGCGCTTATTTTTACATTTACTTTATTCGCATCGAAAATTTTGGCACGCTAACCGCGCAACTACTTCGTCGTCACTGGTTTATTCGTGATGCCACGGGTCACACCCAGGAGGTCGAGGGCGAAGGCGTCATCGGCGAACAACCGATCCTCGAGCCTGGCGCGTCATTTCAGTATCACTCAGGCGTGCCGATTTCCAGCACCCCAGGTAAAATGCACGGTTTTTACACGTTTAAAGACGAGTTTGGCAAAGAATTTAAAGCCGAAGTTCCAGCTTTTGAATTGCCTCAACCCGCCATGTTGGTTGCCGCCAACGATTCGCGCCCAGCCGTCAAACGTATCGTCAACTGATGGCTCAGTACAAACGATCTTTGTAAGCCGTCTCGAGCAAACTTTGCATGTCGTGTTGGTTGATGCCAGCGCTGCTTGCATGGTCTGCCAGCATGACCCCTCGAGCGGTCAGGGTCTTGGCAGCATTCCAACTCTCGGGCTGCCACAGGTTAGAGCGTTTAAAAGCCTTGCCGCACTGAAGATAAACCTCTTGAGTGTCAACCACGATTGCAAATTTCGGGATTTTGCCATTCACCGCAAAAGACTCGAGCAAGCTTTTGTCTTGCACCAAACGCGCCCGCCCGTTAACCCGCAGGGTCTCGAGCACGCCAGGAATCAAAAAAATCAAGCCGACTTGCGGATTCTCGAGAATATTGCGTGCCGAATCCAGACGGTTGTTGCCGTTTCGTTCTGGAATTGCCAGTGTGTTGGCGGACAACACCCGCACAAAACCTGGCGCGTCACCTCTGGGCGTGACATCGCATAAACCCGTCGCGCTCGAGGTGCTGAGCATGAGCATGGGCGACGCCGCGATAAATTCTTGGCAATGCGCGTCCAAACTCGAGTGTTGCTTGTGGCGAGCCGCCAAAGACACTTCGCCGTGCAGCTCGATCAATTCCTCAAGGCTGGTGATTGTATTTTCAAAGTTCATGCGATCAGTTTAACGCTTTGGCTTCTCGAGTGACACCACCACGTTTTGATTCTTGCCCGTTTCCCCAACTTTCAAGACCGTGCTGCCCTCAAGGTTCTGCACAAAACACAACTCGCTCTGAGCGTCGCAGACGAAGACTTGCGCCTCGAGCCTGAGGTCGTAATTGCCAGCTTTGGCGGTTTTTGGAACGCGTATTTTAAGTTCAAGCGGGTCGATGCTTTCCAGGTAATGCTCGGGGTCTTTGGCGACAACTTTGCCTTTTTTGATGGTGATGACAAGCGGTTTTTTGTTAAACGGATTCTCGAGCGTGACAATCGAATCGGCGCGTAAATTGAGCCACAAGCCCTGCGCTTGCCTAAACTCGAGCCGTACCAGCGCCGTCTCTCCAGGATTGGCAAAATTCAAACCTGAGGCAATTTTACTGAAAGCTGCCAATGCCAAACCCGAGCAGCACAAAATTAGGGCAATCAACACTCTCATGGCTTCACTTTAGCTCGAGAAACGCTTTTGCTGTGTAAAAGAAAATATTTGGGTTAATTTTCTCGTTCAGGTCACAATTTTTTAGAATTTAAGGCATCTGATATACTCAAGGCACAGTCAGGCTCGAGATTTTGGAGGAACGTATGAAAAAATGGATTCTGTCGCTCGTCGCCCTCATTGGTTTTACATCATTCGCCTCGGCACAACAATTTACCGTAAAATTGGGGGCAGCCCTGACGTTTGGCACTGAAGTTTCTGTCGGCGCAAACCTTAGACTTCGCACGCCGAGCCTCTTAAAGTTTTCCAAAACCGTTGGCGTTGGTGTTCGCGTCGATGTCGCCGCCGATTTCGCTTCGGTGTTCTCGGCTTTTGCCACGCTATCGCCCGTGCTCAACCTCGAGCTTGACAAGAACACGCTGGTTTACCTTGGACCAACTGCCGGTCTAGCTTTTGGCGGCTTAAACCCAATTTTTCTTTTTGGTACGGACTTGGGCTTCAAATACGCCATCAGCCCGTACATTGGCGTTTACGCCGACGGCAAATTCATTTTTGTTCCCGTTTTTGTTGCCGCTTTTGACTTGGGTTTCAATTACAACCTCAGTCAAGAACTCTCGATCTACCTCGAGTTTCAAGGCGGTCTGAATCCTGTCGGCTTTAGTCCAGGCGTCGGGCTGGGCTTGTACATCAAGTTTTAGAACTTGAATTTTAAAAGCCACCCTCGAGACTCGAGGGTGGCTTTTTGTTGGAACGTTACGGTGTCAAACGGTTGCGATCCCGAGGGAACGCCCTGGCGTAGCGCACGTTCTGAATGCCCAGAATTTTTGCCGTCAGGCGTTCCGCACCAATCGCCAGTCCGCCATGCGGCGGCATTCCGTGCTTGAAGACCTCGAGATACGCACCAAAGCCGTCAGGTTGCACTTTTTTGGCTTTCATCCGCTCGAGCAGCATTTCATATTCGTGAACGCGTTGACCGCCCGATGTGATCTCGATGCCGCGAAACAACAAGTCAAAACTGCGGGTCAAACCGTCCTCGGTGGGGTAAGCGTAAAATGGTCGCGCATCTTGCGGGTAACGTGTGACAAAGACAAAATCGCTGCCTTCAGTCTCGAGGAAATGGCGTGACAAAATTCGTTCGCCCTCGGGGTCAATGTCTTTGCCGCCAACCGCGTAATTGTATTTTTCTTTGATCAACGCCCTGGCTTCCATCAAACCAATTCTTGGAAAATGGTCTGGCACGATGGGCGCGGTTGTTCCCAAAATCTCGAGTTCTGCGGCGCAAGTGTCCGCCATGTGCTGCATCATGGTTTTCAAAACGCGCTCTTCGGTTTGCATCACGTCCTCTTCGGACTGAATAAAGCCCATTTCAAAATCCAGGGACAGGTACTCGTTGAGGTGTCTCGAGGTGGCGTGTTCCTCAGCGCGAAACACGGGCGCACATTCAAAAACGCGCTCGAAGACGCCGACCATGATCTGCTTGTAAACTTGTGGACTTTGCGCCAGGTAAGCTTTTTTCTCGAAGTAATCGACTTCAAATAAACTCGCGCCGCCCTCAGCGCCAGCCGAGACAATCTTGGGCGTGAAAATCTCGGTGAACCCCTCGAGGGTCAATTGCCTGCGGAAACCCTCGACAATTGCCGCCTGAACCCGCAGCACCGCGCGTTCTTTGATGCCGCGCAAACTGACGTAACGGTAATCGAGCAGTGTTTCTGGATTGGCACGCCACTCTTCTTTGCTGACCTCAATTGGGGCTGGTTCGACGGCTCTCGAAATAATCTCGAACTCGCTGCATTGCACTTCCAGACCACCAGGCGCTTTGGCGTTCTCGACGACTTTACCCTTAATGCGCACGCTCGATTCGGGCATTGGAACATCAATTTTTTTATCGAGCACACACTGCGCCAATCCTGTGCGGTCACGCAAAATCACGAATTGAATCCCGCCCAGATCGCGCCGCCAGTGCACCCAACCCTCGAGCGTGACGCTTTGACCGATGTTGTGTTTTAAATCTTGTGCCAGTGTTCGCATGTTTTTCACTCCTTCAAAACTTGAAATTTATAAACTCGAGCATCCAATCAAAAACCCCGTGAGTGTCAATACTCACGGGGCATCAATCTCGAGACGAACCCAAAAATTGAGTGCGTCGAAGTTGTGATTTGATTTCTCGAGATGCGATCATTTGAATCCTCCAAAACGTAAAAAACCCGCACGGTGTGGTGCGGGGTTCAGTGACAAACTGACGCCCCGACGATCAATTATCGTCGTCGTTGCGGTTGTTACGGGTTAAAACGGTGACCATCACCTCGAGTATACGGGGTGGGGTTTGGTGGGTCAAGAAGCGACCATGCCCGTTAGGTGCAAGTTTATGGTCAAGAAGCGACCATGCCCGTTAGGTGCAAGTTTATGGTCAAGAAGGTGCGTGTTTAGAATCGATCAGGTAACTTTCGACAGAGTGCCCATGTCTCGTGAAACATCTATCCCTGCATTCTCAATCTCTTTCAGAGTTGCCATATTGAATCGCCATAAGTCACCCATCGGCGGAATCATTCAATCTCATGGAACGCGGAACACGTTGCGGACTGGAGCTTGGTCCGTCTGTACGTGGTCCTTGGGGCGTCCACTCGAGTCGGTCAATGCACATCCGACGGGCGGTTCGCGCTGAGTCCCAGGCATGATAAACAATATAATCCTGATCGTTGGGACCGACGATGACTGAATTGTGTCCCGGACCAATCACTTGCCCAGGAACGGTTTGCAACACGGTTGGACCATCGCTCTCAGGCTCGAGCCAGGGTCCGAGCGGGTGATCCGCGACTGCATAAGACACCCCGTAATTCGGTTCTGTCCAGGCGCCGCCCGAGTAAAAGCAGTAATAGCGCCCAGCGCGTTTGACCACAAAAGGACCCTCGAGCGTGTGCCAGTCGAGCGTGTGTCCGTACATTTCGCGGCTTCTGGCATAAAGTTGCCAGTCGTGCGAGGCTCGAAGCACCGTGAGTGACTCGTCAGACAGACGCGTCATGGTCTCGAGTTTTGCCACGCTGATTGCCGTTCCGAGGCGTTCACCATCGAGAAAATCGCGGGCGTAATACAGATACCACTGCCCATCGTCGTCACAAAACGGGCTGGCATCGATGCTGAACGGCTCATTTGGTGTCAGCACCGCACCGCTGTCGAAAAAAGGTCCTTCGGGGCGCTCGGAGACAGCAACGCGCAGGCGGTGGTGTTGATCGCCGATGCCCGCAGAATAATAGAGGTAAAACCGTCCCTCAAACTGCGCGACCTCGGGCGCCCAGTAGTCTTCAAAATCGGCTCCGAGCGGCTCCAAAGCGGCACCGAGGCTGCGCCAATGAACCAGGTCTGTCGAAAACAACACCTCGAACACGCGCCCATCGGGACTCGAGCGGTCTCCAGTGCCGTAAGCGTAGTATGCGCCGTTGTGACGCAACACGAATGGATCGGCAAAATACTCGGGATATACCGGGTTCGTGTAGCTCGAGGCAACATCCTGCAACTTCATGGACGCACCCGCGTTAGGGTTTTTGAAAGTGGCTGCGTTTGGGGATTACAAAACCGTACGGTGCTGCGAATGGCTGTGTTTGGCGGACAGATAAAGAGTGCTGGCTTCATTTTGCCCCACCTGGCTTGGTGATGGGTGCCACTTGACGGCTGGTGGTCGGCAGGACTTTCGGCACACCGTCTTTAAACTTGATACGGTCAATCCGCAGGCTGCGCTGTCCGTTCGGATAGCCTGTGTTGCCCTGTTCCCAGGCGTGGTAAATCATCCAGGGTTGCCCGTTTTGATCGTCCAAAATCGATTGATGCCCTGGTCCAGCGACTTTGCCAGCGCTTTTCAGGATCGGGTTGCCCCGCCACTTGGTGAACGGTCCGAGTGGGCTGTAGCCGTAGGCATAACCGACGCCGTAGGTGTCGTTGCCGTAATCGGCGGCTGAGAAGAACAGGTAATACTTGTCGCCGCGTCTGTACACCGTGGGCGCTTCGATCAAGTTACCCTCCCAGGCTTGGGAGTTGTAAATCAGGGCTTTGGCTTCGCCAATAAGTTGCAAACCATTGTCGGAGAGACGCTGCACGTAAAGGTAGGTTCGTTGCCCGCAGCAGTTGCCATCGTTTTTCCAGTACAGGTAGCGCTGCCCGTCGCGGTCGGTGAACGGGCTGGCATCGATTGAACCGCCCTGCTCGAGCTGACAGACGAGCGGCAGTGTGCTCGAGTCTTCAAAAGGTCCGAGCGGCGAACTCGAGGTCGCCACCCCAATGCACTGGCGCTGACTTTCGCTGTGACGCGCGGTGTAGTACATCGCGTAGCCACCTGGAACGGTGGCAACCTCGGGCGCCCACGTCCAGCCCGGTGATGCCCAGGCGGGCAGGTTGCCGAAGGCGTCGGTGCCGTACACCCAGTTGACCAGGTCAGTCGAATGGAGCAGTTGAATCGTCGCCCCACCGCCGTTGGTGGCGTAGGCGTAATAGGTTTGTCCCACCCGTAACACGAACGGGTCAGGAAAATCCGAGGTGTAAACGGGATTGGTGTAGGTCAGTTGGTTCAAGGAGACTTTCGGAGTCTGGGCACTCGAGCCGTTCAGCAGGCTGAGCACGCCGAAACACAGGAGGGGCAGAGGATTTTTGAGCTTCACTCGAGGGTGCTCCCTTCAATCTAAAACTTTGATTCGCCAATCGATTATTCTTTCATGCCACTGAGCGCAATGCCGCTGATGAGGTAACGCTGCGCGACAAGGTAGGCGATCAGGACGGGAATCGCGGCAATCGCCGTACCAGCCATCAGTTTGCCGTACTCGGTCACGTAACGCTGCGAGAACGAGGTCACACCGACCGGCAGGGTCTGCATTTCCGGAGCGGTCGCCACGTACAGGGGCCAGACGTAGTTGTTCCACGATCCCATGAAGGCAAAGACCCCCAGCGAAACCAGCGCCGGAACGCTTAAAGGCAGGATCACAAAACGGATCACCTGCAAGCTGTTGGCACCGTCGAGCCGAGCCGCCTCCTCGAGTTCAAAAGGAATGCCCACAAAAAATTGGCGCAGCAAAAACACGCCGAAGAC
>JAYTKL010000635.1:0-2229 GCA_043730305.1 Deinococcales bacterium
TTTGCCAGCCACATTCACCGCGTGCAAAACATCATCTCGAGCGGCGAGAAAAACGGGCGGCGCGTGGTCATGGAGGGGCGCAGCATGCTCAAATACGCGCAGCTTGCCCAAGAACTCGGTTATCTCGAGTTAAAAGACAGGCTTATCAGCACTGACGAACTGGTGGATTTGCAGGATTCCCAGGCGTTGTTTATTTGCACGGGCAGCCAGGGGCAACCGATGAGCGTGCTCTCGAGACTGGCGTTCGGCAACCACGCGAAATTACATATAAAGCCAGGTGACACGATCATTCTGTCCTCGAGTCCGATTCCAGGCAATGAAGAAGCTGTAAATGCTGTGATTAACAGGTTGTACGAACTTGGCGCAATTGTCTTTTACCCGCCAACCTACAAGGTTCACGCCTCTGGTCACGGTTCGCAAGAAGAATTAAAAATGATCCTGAACCTTGCCAAGCCAAAATTCTTTTTGCCATTTCACGGCGAGGCGCGTCAGCAAACCAACCACAAACGCCTTGCCGAAAGCATTCCCGTGCCGCCAAAACGTACCATCATTGCCAAAAACGGCGACGTGGTGCGGGTATCCCAAGACGATTTCTTGATTGCCGGTAAAGTCACGGCTGGCGCGGTATACGTGGACGGTCTGGGCGTTGGCGATGTCACCGACGACATTCTCGAGGATCGCCAGAGCATGGCGGGCGACGGCGTGCTGGTGGTGATTGGCGTCATGCACCCGACGCCACACATCGAAATCAGTTCGAGGGGTTTTGTCACGCACAACAATGAACTTTTTGACGCGATCAGAGAAGATGCGCTGACCAGTCTGGACCGCGCATCAAGAGAAAAACGCTCGCTCGAGAATGCCCGCGATGACATTTACTTTGCGGTGCGGCGTTTTGTGCGCAAAGCCACGGGGCGCAATCCAGTCATTATTCCGGTGGTTGTCGAGTAATGCGATTGATTCCTGATGGAACGCGTTTTACCTTGCCGCCAGAATGGGAATGGCGCGAAACCCTTCGTTCCAAACTCGAGGCTGTTCTGAGCGCTTGGGGTTACGAAGCCGTACAAACCCCCTCGCTCGAGGTTTATGACCCCAATCACCCTCAAGCTGATAAAAGCTTTAAATTGGTGGATCGTGACGGCACGGTGCTGGCACTTCGCGGCGAGTACACCACCGCCATCTCGAGTTTGGTGAGGGCGAATTTTCCAGACGGTCCGTTTCCGCTTCGGCTGCGGTACGCGGGTCAGCTTTGGACCCGCGCTCGAGATGCCGAGTTGGGACGGCAACGCGAGTTTACCCAAGTTGGCGCGGAACTTCTGGGTGTCAGCACGCCGCTCGCCGATGCCGAGGTTGTGACTTTGGCGCTCGAGTGTTTACAAGCCGTCGGTTTCTCGAGTGTCGCCGTCGAGTTGGGACATCCTGGATTTGTGCGGGCTGTACTTTCTGAAACCAAACTCGAAGCCCAAGGCATTGAAAAGTTACGGGCTTTAATTCATCGCAAGAACGCCCCAGAACTCGCAGCCGAACTTCTCTATCACCATGTGACTGGCAAAACTCGAGATTCGGTAATGGCATTGATCGACCTGTACGGCACTCAAGACGTGCTGCTCGAGGCAAAGCAGTTTGCTTTAAATGATGCGGCTCAAATGGCGCTGGCAGAACTTCAGGCGGTTGCCGAACAACTGCCGCAAAAAGGCGTGTTGTTCGATGTCGGCATTGCCAGACGACTCGATTATTACTCGGGCATGATTTTCCAGGCGTACACACCCGATTTTGGTCAACCCCTGGTCGGCGGTGGACGTTACGACGGCACAAGCCAGCAAATCTCGAGTTTGCCCGCCTGCGGTTTTGCGCTGGGGCTGGAACGCATCATGACGGCACTTGGAGGACTGGAACCGATCAAGCCGCCTCAAGCCATTGCCGATTCGAACAGTGCCAAAAAACTTCGTGCCAAAGGTTGGCGGGTCGAAAACGCTTGGACGCTCGAGGTCAGCGAACTCGAGGTTTACGCCTTAAAGCGCGGCATTTTGTATCTTGCCACGGGTAATCAACTGTTCAACTTGCAAACTCGAGAAACCCAAAGCTTGAATGTTGTCCTGGAGAACCTGTGAAACTCGAGCAGAAACTGACCATCGCCCTGCCGAGCGGCGAACGCAGCAAGCATTATGCCCTGCAACTCTTGCGCCGTGCTGGACTCGAGATTCCAGATTTTCAGGGTTCGCGCAGCCTCAG
>JAYTKL010000636.1:0-2037 GCA_043730305.1 Deinococcales bacterium
TGGCACTTGCTTTAAGTCTCATTTATCCCCTGTTGGATGTTTTACAGTTGACCATGTTGAGTTTATTGATGTTCAATGGTCGAGGATTGTTAAATCAAACTCAATTTACCTGTTTGGCTTTGGGTTTAACAGGTTTAGGATTGTATGACATCTTGTTTAACATACAAGAGGCAAGTGGTTCATATGTCACTGGAAATCCTTTGGACTTACTGAACATGGTTTGTGCATCACTTTTTTGCATTGCTGGCATATCAAGTCTTCAACCAGAAGGCACTTTAAATTTAAATAACAAGCTTAACAGTCAATCTCGAAGACGAATATGGTCAGCTTGGCGAACTTTGGCAATGATTTCTCAAATCTGTATTTTAATTGTCTTTCTGGTCAATGTTTTTCGCAAACACGATCAAGGTATTAACGAAATTGGTCTTCTGATTGGCTCGGGTTTAACATTGCTGCTTGCATTATTTCGTCAATCCGTAGAATTGCGCGACAATTCAGAGTTGAACAAAAATTTAAGAACACTTTCGTTCAACCTCGAGCAACGCGTCCAGGAGCGCACCGAAGAGCTAAACGCCAAAACCGTCTTGCTGCAAGAAAGCCAAGCGCAGTTGGTGGCAAGTGAAAAACTTGCCAGCCTTGGACGGTTCACAGCCAACGTGGCGCACGAAGTCAACACCCCGCTCGCAGCCAGTCTGTACGACCTTTCTCATGCAAGGGAATTGGTGCGTGAGTACAAAAACTCGCTCCTTGCCCCCAATGTCACCACAGACGATCATCTTGAAATTGCCAGCGAACTCGAATCGGTCCATCAAAGAATTGAACGCAGTTTAGAACGCCTGGGTCGGTTCATCAGACGGGTGCGCGAACAAAGCAGAATGTCCAGCAAAGACAGCTTTGACTTTGATGCCAGACAAACCCTGCAAGACAGTTTTGTCCACCTCGAATACCAAGCTTTTGAGCATCAGGTGAAGCTCGAGATCAGTTTGCCAGACGCAGCCGTACTGATTCACGGCGACCCGCTACGCCTAAAACAAATTTTGAACGAACTGGTATTGACCAGCATTCAAGCCTGTTCAGCACAATCCAACCAGACAAATTCTTGGGTGCGTATTGCTTTAAGCTCGAGCCTTGAAACCGTGCGTTTGAGTGTTGAAAACAATGGTCTACCCCTGGATGAAGATGTTCTAACCAGTATTTTTGAACCAAAGTTTTCGATGCTTGGCGAGAACAGCGACGGTCTTGGTTTATCGGTGGTACACGATATTGTCAAAGGTCATTTCTCGGGTGATATTGATGTCAACAGTCAAATTGGCATTGGGACACGGTTTGATATTTCGATTCCAAAAACCAATTTTGTCAAGGAAACCGTATGATTCCCGACGTTGTTTTTACAAAACCCGACCCTCGTTTTAAAGCGTTATTACCGTTGTTTGTGCTGATCTTGACACTTGGAATCGTTTATTTTTTGATTCTTGGTTTTCAAATTGGCGGCACACCTTGGCAGCAAACCCGGGCTATTGTTTTCAACTTGCCAATAGAAGTTCTGGCAATGGTCTTTCTGGCTCGAGCGTTACAGATTCAAAATCTAAATTTAAAACCCATCATGCAGCCTTTTGTTTGGGGGGTTGGATTGCACGTCCTGGCAGATATTACCCATGCCATTCTAAAATACGGTTTTCAAATCCAATTTCAAAATCAAATCAACCCAATTGATTTGATGTTCGCGGCAACAAGCCTGATCGTGATGATGGGTTTACTTCGCACTCCACTGCGCAAAACCAGCCGAATCGAGTTGCTGCGTTTAAGCCTGGACGTGACACTGCTGGTTTTGACGATTGGTATTCTATTTTGGACTTCGTTTCTGGATAAAATTGTTGCCAATGGTGGTGAACTGAGCCTTGCAGGCGCGACCAATTTTAGCAGTGCCAGCAATCTGGTCAGGATTCCATTCAATGGCACGCCAATTGATATTGTCATGCTTTGTATGTCATTTGTGATAACCATGCGCAGCACCATTGCCATCCAACGTCTGGCAAT
>JAYTKL010000637.1:0-1196 GCA_043730305.1 Deinococcales bacterium
GCATTCTGGGCGCTGGCTTGGTGACAGCGCTACAAGACCAACTGTCTCAAGCCGCCAACTGGTCTGGCTTGCTGTACGGTCTGGTGGTCATTTTGGTCATGCTTTTCGAGGCGCAAGGCTTGTATGGGCGCTGGCTCAAAATCAGGCGAAACTGGAAAACATCATGAGTCTCGAGCAAGCCATTCGGTTGTTGATTATTGGTATCGAGGTTGGCAGCATTTACGCTCTGGTTGCGCTGAGTATTGTGTTGTTGTACCGCACCTCCAAAGTTCTCAATTTTGCACAAGGCGAATTTTCCTTGCTCGGCTGCTTCATGGCATTTACCCTGACCTCGAGTCTTGGTTTTCCGTTGTGGCTCTCGTTCTTGTTGGGTTTGCTTGCCAGTGCGTTGGTGGCTGCTGGGTTTTACGCCTTTTTAATGCGCCGCGCCAAAGCGCAAGACCCGATGGGTTTGCTGATTTTGACGCTCGGTTTTGGTCTGTTTGCTAACAGCGCCATGTCGCTCTTGTTTGGCGTGGACAACAAACAAATGCCTGGTTTTGTGGACGTGATAGACACTTGGACTGTGGCTGGTTTTACGATTGCTAAAAACTCGGTGCTGATTGCGGTTATGGGTTTTATCATGATGCTGGCGTTGTACGTGTTCGTACAAAAAACCAAAATCGGGCTTGCCATGCGTGCGGTTTCACAAAACCCAGAAGTCGCCAAAGCCCTTGGCATTCCAGTCAACACCGTACTGATCTCGAGTTGGGCGGCGGCAGCGATTTTGGGCAGTGTTGCGGCTTTGCTCTTAACGCCCGCCATCACTTTAAATCCCAACGCCATGCTTGACCCGCTCAACAAAGCCTTTGCTGCTGCGGTCATTGGCGGCATGACGAGCTTGCCTGGCGCGGTGTTGGGCGGTTATTTGCTGGGAATTATTGAATCTTACGTCGGTAACTTTGTGCCTCAATTTAAGTTGGCGCTCGCTTTTGTTATGGTCATTCTCGTGTTGGTCGTTCGTCCTCATGGGTTGCTCGGCGAGAAAGAAACTCGGCGGGTCTAAGCCTTGAAACAAAAAGGAGAAAAATTATGAAAAAATCGAAACTTGCAGTGCTAACCCTCTCTTTCATAACCGCAGTGTCTTTGGCACAAGATACGGCTGGTGTCACCAGTACCTCGGTTAAAATTGGAACTTGGGGACCAACCAGTGGACC
>JAYTKL010000638.1:0-6812 GCA_043730305.1 Deinococcales bacterium
GCCAAGAACTTTGGGGGCTTCAGCGCCAATGCAGGTTTGTCATTGCAATTCAAAACCCCAGACCCACTGACCGCAACCAACACCGCACTTTACGGCACGTTCGGCTTCGAGCTTCCACTCGGCGCGATCAAGCTTGGACTCTTGCAACGCGTTCCGTTCATCGGTGGCAAAACCGATTACGGCGACACCACCATCAGCCTCGACTACGCCATCACCCAAAGCTTCGGCATTCGCCTTGCCAACGTGCTGACTTTTGAGCCAAACGGTGTGCGTCAAGCCCTGAACTTCAGCGCCAGGGGTGCTTTTTCCAACAGTGAAATTTTGCGCGTACTCGGTGGCAACATTCCAGAAATCCCAGGCGTTTTTGGCACGACCAACATCGCTGCCAGTTACGCCCTGGATAACCTCTCAGGCGATGCAGGACGCGCTCGGGTTGGTCTGGACACCAGCATTCCACTTGGCAACAACTGGAGTGCCCAACTGGGCGGCGAAGCCAATTTCGCGCCCCTCGCCGGCACAACCGCCAGCGTCTTCACCGGCGCACTCTACAACTCTTCCAGCACCCAAGCCAGCGCTCGAGTTCAGTTAAGCTTCCAACCCGAGGGCATCAAACAGGTTTACACCCTGGGCGGAATTTTCCGCTCGAGCGACAACCTGGTGATCTCACCCAGCATCGAATACGACGTGCTGCCAGAATTCGTGACCCTGACCAACGGTGAAAAAGTCCGTGACGGAGGGCGTTACAGCATCGCTGCCGCATGGCGCTCTGACCGCCTGAGCATCCTGACCAACAACACCGGACGTTTCGGCATTTACGCCCCCAAAGGCGACGAAATTGAGGGTGAGGTGCAACTCGGCTATCAATCCGACGAGCGTCTGTTCTTCCGCTCTGGAATCGCTTACAAACTGGCGCTCGGAGTCTTCACCGCCCAAGCCAGCGTCGGCGCGACCTACTTTGTGACCGACAGCCTCGGCGTTGGCGCAAACGCCGCATACCTGTTCCAACCCGCCACGGGCACATCCAAGATCGCCCTTGGACTCGAGGGAAGCTTCAGGGTTTTGAATGGACTGATTTTAAGTGCAGGCTTTAACTTCCAAGGTTTTACGGGCATTGGAGGTTTCACCCAACCAGGCTTTTACGTCCGACTGGATTGGAAATTTGACGAGCGTCTGTTCGGCGTCAAACCTTAAATCTCGAGCAGCCAGTCTTGAATCACCCGCAGATGTTTGCGGGTGATTTTTTGAACCTCGAGGAAACTTTGTTCACAACACAAAAATCCGTTCCTGTTACCGCCATGTGACTGTTGACCCCCCAAACTGATCTCAGCCTGAGCCTGTACACTAGAGTTCTTCAATCCTGGGAGGTTTTGACATGAGTCGCCAAAAAGAACGCATTCACAAAAATCTTACCCCCGACCATTCATCGCTAGACGCGCCTGGACAACAAGCGCTCGAGTTTGTGCAACACAACCAAGGTCAGCCGCTTCAAAGCAACACTCGAGCCTTGGTTGAATCGCGGATTGGTCATCATAACTTTGCTGATGTTCGGGTTCATGCCAATCCTGAAGCGGCACGCGTCTCGGAGGGTGTTCATGCTCGAGCTTTTACTGTTGGGCAAGACATTGTTTTTAACGCAAACGAATATCAACCCGATTCAGCCCAGGCTCAGGGATTGTTAACACACGAACTGGTGCATACCGTCCAAAACCAAAAATTTGCAGGCAATCAAGCATCGCATTTGCTCGGTGAATCGGGTAGCGCCAGTGAACTCGAGGCTCATGCGGCAACTGGACAATTTCAAAGCCTCGCGCCTGTTGAGGTGAATACCGCGCCTGCTGGAATGATTCAACGGTTTGGCAGCTTGGAGCACAAAATGCTGGGCGATCAAGGCTCAAACGGCAAAATCTCGGACATCAACATTGGTACTGATGCCGCCCCTGAAATGCTTTCATATGGCGATGTTGTGGCGTTGGCGGGTGATCATTTTAAAAGCATTGATCAAATGCGAGCATTGGCAAGAGATCAGTCAGGTCGGGATGAAATTCGTTACGCCCGTTGGAAATCTGTTGGTAAAGACAGCGGGCAAGCCAAACCCAATATCGACCCTGCAATTGCCAAAAAGGTAGAAGATGACTATCTGGCATTGGCAGCCGATAACACCAGTCATTTCAGTTACGGTGGCACAGCCCAAAACCATTATCAACAATCCCATGTTTCAGCCTTAGATAAAGCCTTTGAAGCGGGTCAACGTAACGATTCCAAGTTGTTTGCTGAGGCGACCACCATCGAAGCTTTTGGACATCATTACCTGACCGACATGTTCTCGGCAGGGCATGTCAGAACTCCAAGAATTGCCATTAAAGACTGGTACAACCAACATTTTAAAGATTCGGTCAATCAATTCAAGCAATACATGGCACAAGACATTCACAAGTTTCTCGAGGGAGATACGTCTACAGCCAAGCGTGTGGCGGGGAAAACACTTCGTTGGTACGATGAATATCTAGCTTACGGAGATGGTGACAGCCTGCCCGAAGATTGGAAATTCCCAACTGAGGGTGATCTTGAGAAAAAAATTGAAAGCCTGGCAGGTCCAGCTTTAAAAGCATTTTCGCTCGGTGACATTGTATCGCTGGCAATTCACAACGCCGACAATCAAGGCTTAAACGTCGTTTCAGATGTTGATCCGAACGGTTCGGATACCCTGGGCGGATTTTCGTACACCGCCGTTGGCGATGGACAACTCAAACCAGCCTTGACAACCTCAAGTGCCACCGTTCGCACCGCCGACACCACCCGCGATATGGCGCTGGCAGCCATTCAAGCTTCTTTAAGTGAACTCGAGCAAGTCCGTGCGGCAGGTGCGAAAGCTGCGGGCATGGCATCTCCAGATCGGGTCAATGAGTTACATCAAGCCGCAATTACAAGTTTGAAAGACGGACAGGGACGTTTTGATGCAGAACGCTTTATTCCTCGAGAGGACACCAGTGCAGGCAACACCAAATTCTTATGGGAATGGGGCGCATTCAACGCCGAAATGCGAGCCGCAGTTGACCAAGCGGTTAAAAATGACATTGCCGAGGAGGTTCGCAGCAAAGCCGAAGGGCAAGACGGGCAGGTGAAGAAAGCCCTCGAACATTTTGCCGAACAACTGAGTATTTGGGGGGTGGCAATCCTCGAGTGGGCGGTGGGTAAACCTGCTGGTGGTTGAACGCAACGATTTGAATTTGAACAATAAATTCGAGCCAATCACCAAATGCCCGTTCTTTGTTTCAGCTCGAGTTTTGCAAGGTACTGGACTTACGACCCCGAATTTCTTTTAAAAACGGACTCTCGAGGTGAGTGTAAGACAAACTTGCCATTCCATACGCCAGCATCAAGACCACAAGTGTCAACACTGCCCATTCCCCAAAACTCGAGATGCCAAAATACTTGTAATCCTCGTTGTGCAGTAAGCGCACCAGCTCGAGAGTCGGGTAATGCCAGATGTACAATCCAAACGAGATTTTGGCGGTATAACGCGTAAAACGGTTATCAATCACTTTTTTCGCCCAAGAACTAAACGGGGTTGCCGCCAGCACCGTACCGATCAGAATTACAAAAAATGGGAAGGCGTAAGGCTGCGACCCCAAACTGAAACTGAATTCGTTGGCATGACGCATGTTCCAAACCAAGGCGATGGCAGCCGCAAATGCACTGACGGGCAACCCAATTCCTAGGATTTGAATGGGTCGCTCGAGGTTGCTGATTCGTTTTTGCCAGTATGCGATGACACCAGCCGTCAAGACCCCAATGCAATACTGCGCGAACAAACCGACGGGGTTGTAATTGGGCATCCAGAATTTTGCGCCGCCGATCAAACCGTGTCGCTGTAACTGGCACGCCAAGCGTTGGCTTGCAAACCTGTGACCAAACCCATTGAAAAAGCCATGAAAACCATTGGTCTTGCCACCGGGAAAGCAATTTTTTGCAGTTGCAGCCAGAAACCCGCCCCATCAAGCTGCGCCGCCTCGAGCACACTGCGTGGTATGGCGCTGAGTGCCATCAGGTACAGCAAAACGTTCCAACCCACAGCATTCCAGACCAGACCGAAGGCGTCAAGGTTATCAAAACTCGAGAATCGGTACGGCAAGATCGACCCCAGAACTGGCAGGTCGCGCAAGAATCCAAACGCGTCCTCGAGTGGCGAACTGACCAGGCGCAGCAGCAACCCCAGCGCCGCCGAGAGTGCCACGGGCGAGGCAATGTAAGGCAGAAAAAAAGTCACGCCAAGTTGACCCAGGGCGCGTCTGAACACGAGAAATAAGGCAAACGCAATCGGCAGTGCTAGAATGTGCTGCAAGACCACACCAGGTAAACCGTCTTGCAATGTGCGCAGCATCGCCGCCCAGTACGGCGGGTCGGTGAACACCAGCCAGTACGGGCGCAAACCCCTGAACAAAAACTCGCCTGTGCCTTGCACTGGGTCCCAAACATGGAACGAAATAAACAACGAAAACAACAAACCAAACGCGCCAAAGCCCAAAAATAAAATAAAGAACGGCGCAACGAACCACGCCCCACCCAAATGACGTCTCGCCGCCGGCTCGAGTTGCCGAGCTGCCTGTTTATTGGGTGGAATTTTAGTCGTGGGTGACAAGTTCTTCACGCTTTACAGACAATACACCCGAACCGCCGAGCCACTGTGCCTTCAGGCTTTTGGGTAAGCTTTTGGGGATGCTCGAGAGGGAAACGGTTTGAACGTCGCCAGGCATGAGATCGAACATGTTGTCAGCTAGGTTTAGCCCATGAATGAATACGCCCTTGACTGGTTTACGGCTCGAGATTCGCAAATTTTTGTCCTGCCATTCGAGTTCTATTTCTGGAGCTTGAAAATCAAAATACTTGAACGGTTCTGGGAACAATGTATGACGGGCAATGACCGTATTTTCGCTCAGCAAGCGTGCGGCGATCACCACAGCGCCCTCATGCTTCGGGGCAAACACGCCCAACTCGAGCACGCCGTTGGCAGGAATGACAACCTCGCGGGTTTCAAAGTTCAGCTCAACCCCAGCCAAACTTAGAGCTTTAAGCTCGAGTTTGCAGCTTACAGGCTCTAGGCTGGTGTTGAGCGCCCAGACTGAGCCATCGTTCCAAAGGTTGATGCTGACTGGCGCAAGGGCACGTTTGATCGTGTAATAGGCGGGTTTTGGTGTGGCGCTGGAATCGATGATTGCCCACGAACTGACCGTCCAGCAATCGTTGATCTGCCAGACCAGCGCTCCACCGACGGCACGTTTGCCGGTAATATCCCAACGCCGACGCCAAATGCGGTAGGCGCAATCCATTGCCTCGCTTTGCACCAGTTGCGTGGCGTAAACAAATTCTGCCAGGTTTTGCGGCAGTTTTTGCGTGTCGGTGATGTAGGCGTTCAAACGCCGCATCCCCTCGCCGGCTTTCATGTGATGCTCAAAACCACGGCTTTGAGCATGGCGTTCCTCGGGGGGCAAAACCGCCTCGAGCGTTGAAAGATGCGCCGCGCTTGCCATGCCAAATTCGCTGACGAACCGTCCCTCGAGTTTGATGTAATCGCGGTAAGGTCGCGCCATGCCGCCCCAAACGTCCCAGGTGTGACGGTCGGCAATGGTTGGATCATCGGGGTACTTGCCATAAAACGGGCTTCCAGGTTGGTAATAGCGCCCACTATCAAGTTCTTGCAGCAATTCTGGCAGCAGGCGTTCGTAAATCACCCTGGCGGGCATTTCAGGGGTTTCTTCGGGGGGCAAATCGGCTTTGTACAAACCCTGCCCGAAAGCCAGAGGGTAATCTTCGTTGTTGCCCGTCCAGATGGCTAAACACGGATGATGCCGCAAACGTTTGATGTTGGCGGCTGCCTCGAGTTTGACGTTTTCAACAAATTCTGGATAGCCAGGGTAAATGCCGCAACCGAACATAAAATCTTGCCAGACCAGAATGCCAGCCTCGTCGCAGAGTTCGTAAAAAGCATCATCTTCGTAAATGCCGCCGCCCCAGACCCGCAGCATTTGCATGTTGGCGGCTTTGGTCTGAGCGATGCGCTGGGCATAACGTTTGCGGATCACGCGGGTCAGCATCAAATCGTCAGGAATCCAATTCGCGCCGCCCATCAGCATTGCAATTCCGTTGACTTCAAAATAAAAGCTCGAGCCTGCCTCGTCTGCAACAGCTTCTTGAACCACACGAATTTGGCGCAAACCAATTTTTTGGGTTTTGAAATCCAGGTGTTGCCCGTCACGCACCAACTCGAGAATCAGGCTGTAAAGCGGTTGATCGCCGTACAAGTGCGGATACCAGAGTTTGGGCTGATCAACCAAAAATTCGTGCCTGACTTGTTGACTGGCGTCAAGCACTGCCTTGGAAAGTTCCTTACCGTTCGGATCGAGCAAAGACGCGACCAGTTTCGCACCCCTGAATGCACCCTCGAGATCAATTGCAATGGGCAGGCTGGCGGCATCAAGACCAGCGTTCAATTCGGGCTGGACATGCCATTCACTTATTCTGGCGCTGAAGGTCTCGAGCCTGACGGGTCGCCACAAGCCAAGATCGACCAGTTTTGGACCCCAATCCCAAGAGTAATGGTACTGGGCTTTGCGCACATACAAACGGCTCGAGTCGCCATTCCAGAGTGGACGTTTACCGCCATTTGCGGCTTCAAGCTCGAGTCCCTTGTACCAGGCGCTTTCAAACAAAATATGCAAGGCATTTTTTTCTTGCAGCGACACTTCAACGCGCTGCGGCACAAACATGTTGTCACTTTTTAAAATTTGCAAGCCGTTCAGCCAAACCGTGGCAAA
>JAYTKL010000639.1:0-9344 GCA_043730305.1 Deinococcales bacterium
ACTCGAGTCAAAACTTGACTTTCCCTAAAGCCAAACGGCGCGTATACTGAACCCGATGAGCACCAATAAAGTCCGTTTAACCGCCAAAGGCTATCAAAAACTCAAACAAGAACTCGAGCATCTTCAAACCGTCGAGCGCGATAAAATCAGCGCATTCATGGCGGATGTCATGAGCGAAGGCGACATCAGCGAAAACTCGGGTTACGACGACGCCCGTGCCAAAATGGGAGCGCTCGAGAGTCGGATTTTTGAACTCGAGGGCGTGCTGTCACGAGCCGAAATTGCCGATGAAGACGAGGGCATTGACATTGTGGGCATCAGCGCCACCGTCAAACTTGATACCGTGCTTGGTGGACGCGATGAATTTACAATAGTCAGCACCCATGAAGTTGATCCTAAAGCTGGGCGCATCAGTGACGAAAGCCCAATGGGCATGGCGCTCATGGGACGCAAGGCAGGAAATACAGTGACCGTTAACGGTCGGAAGTTGAAGATTTTAGCCATTCGATTTGAGTAAAGCCCTAGCAATTGGCTAAAACCAAACGCTCGAGTGTTTTCACGCTCGAGCCTCTTTTATGGCGTACTGCCTTCCTTAAACGCTAAAACCGAACATCCGCATTTGCCGTTTTCCATCTTCTGACATTTTGTTGGTCGTCCACGGTGGAGTCCAGACAAAATCAACATTCACGGCTTTGACTCCCTCGAGTTGCATGACGGCAAGTTCGACATCGGCACGAATCATGTCCTGCACTGGGCAACCAACGCTGGTCAGGGTCATTTCGATATCCACAATCCCATCCTGCGAGACATCACACTTGTACACCAGTCCAAGGTCAACGATGTTGACCGGAATTTCGGGGTCTTTGACAATTTTCATGGCTTCGAGAATGGTTTCACTGTTGGGAATTCCAGCTTCACCCACCAAAATTTCACTGGTTGGTGTCAAGACAACTGCGGTTTCTTCACTCATGATGCGCCTCCAAATTCGACGGGCAGCCCCTCACTGTGCCATGCCTTGATGCCACCCTCGAGATTGCAAAGTTTAAAACCGTGTTGGGCGGCAAACTGGGCGGCCTGGGCGCTGCGAACGCCGCCAGCACACATCAGCACAATTTCTTGGTCTTTGGGCATTTCTTCAAAACGGTTTGCAAATTCTGAAAGCGGAATCAATGTCGCGCCAGGAATTCGAATTTCATCAAATTCGTTTTGTTCGCGCACGTCAACCAGGACGGCACCGTTTTCAAGGCGGACTTTGGCGGTCAGGGGATCAACTCGATCAAACATTTTTGTATTCTACCTCGAGAGTCATGAGTCGTTTGTAGCCTTCGCGTCGTGCGGACAACTTACAAGATTTGTAAATGTATTAGAATGTAGTTGTGAACCGATTTTCACCCGCTCAAATACCCGAAAATGCAATATTGATTGATGTGCGCGATGAACTCGAGGCAATGGCATCGCCGCTCGAGGCAATTGCCGGACAACGCAGCGTCATTCGAGCACCATTGACTGACCTTGAAGATGGTCTGACGCCAGAAATTCCAAGCGGCGCACCTGTGATCGTCGTTTGCGGAAATGGCTCAAAAGGTGAACTTGCTGGCGCGTACTTGCAAGCCGCAGGTGCAAGTAACATTAACGTTCTCGAGGGTGGTTTTCGGGCTTGGAAACGAGAATTTGAGGGCGAACTGACGCTCGAGTTTCGCGTTTCAAAAATCGATAACATCCGTGATGCGCTAAACTTGCAAAGCAAACTCGAGTTGCTGCCTGGGGTTCGCATGGCAGGAGTCGCAAGCGATGGACTGACGGTGGTGCGCGGAATCGTGACACTCGAGCAATTGAAATTGCAACTGAATCTGCTTGGTTTCTTGCTCGAAGCCTGATCACTTTGTAGGCTTTAGAACTATGAAGTTTTGCGTTCAAACAAGAACTCGAGATTGTATTTGAAACCCTCGAGTAACCCCCACTCTTGCCATGATTCAGGAATTTCAACTCGCTCGAGTTCGTCTTGAGATTTGATGGTTTTTCCAAGCTCGAGCATTTGGTCAATGTAAATACGCATGTTTGAGATCAAGTGACGGTCACTCGGTTTTCCGTGTCCTGGCATAATCGTTTTGAACTTCAAACCCTCGAGTTTGGTCAGCGTTTCAAGCCAAATTTCAGGATTTCCATGTCCCATAAAACCCAAGTGTTTCTCGAGTATCAAATCCCCAGCAAACAGAATTTCATCATCAATGACCAACACCGAATCTGACCTTGTGTGACCAGCAAACTCGAGGATTTTCGCGCTGCGTTTAGAACCGTGCAACTCGAGTTTGGTTTCAAAAGTAAGCGTCGGAAAAGTGGGTATTAGCGATTTCACAATTTCGAGTTCGGATTGCAATTCACGGATTTGTGCCTCGAGAATTTTACGTTTGATTTTCTCGGTTTCGAGTGCCAGTTTTGCCTGGGTTTTCTCGAGCAATGCTGGGAAATCGTTCACCTCACGTTGAAAACGTCTGATTCGTTCTTGCAACAAATCTCGAGTCATGACACTAGAAACGATTTGAGAACCAAAAAAAACTTGATTGCCCCTGATGTGATCCATGTGGTGATGCGAATTGACCAGAATTGAAACGGGTTTGCACGTCAATTTTTCGGCAGCACGACGTAAATCCGCCGCCGCAAATTCGGAAGCCATTGAATCCCAAACCAGCGTAAAATCACCGAAATCGACAATTCCAGCGTTGGAAACAGTCATTCCAGGGTCGCTCGAGATTGCGCCGTAAATTCCATCTGCCAGTCGCTCGAGTTGAAAATACTTCGATTCAAACGTATTCACATTGCAAGTCTATCAAGTCAGTACGCACTTTGACGCATCCCGAACGAGGTGCAAGAACTTAAAATGCCGCCATGAAAAAAATTGATAAACACGGCGAACTCGAGAAAGAACCTTTTTCGTACCACGCCACCAAAGACGGGCTGGTGTTTCTCGAGTATCACGGCGCAACGGTCAAAACTTTGTCTGGTGAAAACGCCAAGAAATTCTTGAAAAAAACTGTGGTACTCGAGGGATTGGCGCTTCAACTGGTGCTGGCAAAACTCACGGGCAATTTTAAACGTGGCAACGAAAAATAAGGCAGCACCAAACCCAAACGAAATCGTATAGTACAGGTAGCATTTCAACTTAATTTCAGATTGAGGTTTTTTATGGGTTTACTCGAGGTTTTTGGCACTGGGTCATGGGCTGCACCCGAAATCACAGGCGTTGGTCGTCTGGCGTCGCGCTCACCACTGATTTCGTACTCGAGCACCGAAAGTGCTCGAGTGGGAGATTCTGAGTGGTTGCAAAACTTGGATGGGCGCTGGAAATTCTTGATGCTCGAGCGTCCAGAATTACTAACGGAAAAACACGTTGCAAGCGTGACAGACACCAAAAAATGGGATGATATCAACGTTCCTGGGACTTGGAACACCCAAGGTTGGGGGAAACCGCATTACACCAACGTCATCATGCCATTCAGAAATGACCCGCCAATCGTACCAGAGGTCAATCCAACTGGGGTCTACCGCACCACGTTTAAAATCCCCAAAACCTGGACAAAACGCCGCACGATTTTGCGAATCGGCGGCGCGGACAGCCTGCATCACGTTTTTGTCAACGGCGTGGCGGTTGGCATGGGCAAAGACGCTCGAGTGACCAGCGAGTACGACATCACCAATCACCTCCAAACGGGCGAGAACACCCTGGCAATTGTGGTCGTGCGTTGGTCTGACGCCACCTGGCTCGAGGATCAAGACCAGTGGTGGTTGGCGGGCATCACCCGCAGCGTCGAACTCTTGAGCGTGCCTGAAACCCATATTTATGATGTCTTTGCCAGTGCAGGTTTAAAAGATGATCTCCAGACAGGCACACTCAAACTCGAGGCAGAAGTTCGGTTTACAGGCACGCCACAAGCGGGTTGGAAACTCGAGACGCGGCTTGAAACTTTAACGGGCAAAGTGGTCAGCATGACGCCCGTCAAACTGGCTGATTTGACACCGCCACGGTTTGCGTTTTCTCAACCTAAACAAGAAAAAAGCTCGATTGTCACCGCTCAAATTCCAACGTTTGACCGCTCGAGTTTTATCATGGAGGGCGTTTCTGGCGATTCTTTCCCAGGTCATGCCATCGCCTGGCAATGCGAAGTCCCAGGTATTGATGCTTGGAGCGCCGAAACGCCCAACCTTTACCGCCTGATTGTGAGCCTGCTAAAGCCCTCAGGAGAAATTGCTGAGGTCATTACGCAACGCATTGGGTTTCGCAGCGTCAAAATCAAGGCTCGAGAATTGCTGATCAACGGGCAGCCCGTTTTGATGCAAGGCGTCAACCGTCACGATCACGACGACAAAACTGGTTGTGTGGTCAGCCGTGACACCATGCGCCTTGACCTGGAAAACATGAAACGCCACAACATAAACGCCGTGCGAACCTCGCATTACCCGAGCGACCCGTACCTGTACGACCTTGCCGACGAACTGGGCTTGTACGTGATTGCAGAAACCAACCTCGAGACCCATGCCCGGTTTTCGCAGTTGATTCACGACCAGCGTTATCACATGGCGTGTTTAGAGCGCATCACTCGCATGGTACGGCGTGACAAAAACCATGCCAGTATCATTGGTTGGTCGCTGGGCAACGAAAGTGGTTACGGCGCAATTCATGACGCGATGGCAGCCTGGACGCGCCATTTTGACCCAAGCCGATTTGTCCATTACGAAGGCACGCACCGTTTCAGCATCTCGAGTGAAAAAGACAATTACGGTCTGGCGGCAACCGATGTGGTCTGCCCGATGTATCCATCAATAGAAAGCATTGTTGCCTGGGCAAAACGTGCGGGTGATTCTCGTCCGCTCATCATGTGCGAGTACTCCCACGCGATGGGCAATTCCAATGGCAGTTTTGAAGATTACTGGAATGCGGTACGCGAAAATCATGGTTTGCAGGGCGGATTTATTTGGGAATGGATTGACCACGGCATCAAGATTAAACACAAAAACGGACGCGAATTCTGGGGTTACGGCGGACATTTTGGCGACGAACCAAACGACGGCGCATTCATTCAAGACGGACTGGTGTTCCCAGATCGCACCCCGCATCCCGCCATGCAGGAAGTCAAACACGTCTGGCGACCCGTTCGAGTTGTTGGCATTGATGTCAAAAAAGGCAAAATCAGCATCAGCAACGAACGGTTTTTCACCAACCTCAGTGACCTCGAGTGTCGCTGGGAACTTCTGGCAGACGGCGTTAAAGTCCAAACAGGCAAACTCGAGCTTCCAGAAATCAAACCGCAAACCGTCAGTACGCTCGAGATTCCTTACGACTTAAAAACCCTTCCCAAAGGCGTTGAAGTCCATTTGACCCTGCGTTTCTTGCAGAAAAAAGCCACCCCCTGGGCGTTAAAAGGCTTTGAAGTTTGCTGGGATCAACTCGAGTTACCACGCACCAAAGCCAGAGCTGGCAGGAATGAAATGACCTTCTCGAGTTTTCTGCACGATGAAAACATTTTGATGCTGATTGGCACTGAGGGCACTTTTGTTTTTGACAAAGCAAGCGGAACACTGATCGATATTCTCAAAGGCAAAAAATCGTTTCTGTCCGCACCGCTCGAGCTGGCGGTCTGGCGCAGTTACATTGACAACGACGGCGTTCCACCAGGTTCACTGGGCATTCCAGGGATGCGAACCTGGTGGATGGAATGGGATTTGCCAAACAGCCCAATCGAAACTGTTGAATCCAAATGGAACCATGATGCTGGCGTGCTCGAGGTCTACAGCCATCAACGCATCAAAGCTGGAAATAACGCCATGATAGAGCATAAGCAATTGATCTTGGCAGACGGTGACGGACTCGAGTTTCACCATGAGGTGATTGTTCCAGCGCAACTGGATGACCTGCAACGCATCGGCATGAAATTTGTGCTGCCAGCAGGTTTTGAAAACCTCGAGTGGTTTGGACGAGGACTTGTGGACACGTATGCCGACCGCAAAGGCGCACCCATTGCGGTTCACAACTCCAGCGTCACCGATCAGTACGTGCCGTACTTGCGCCCTCAAGACCATGGACACCATGCCGATACGCGCTGGGCAAGCATTGGCAGTAAAAACTCGAGCCTCAAAATAACCGCGCTCGAGCCGAGCACCATCAGTTTTGCGGCTCGACACCACAGCGACGAACAACTCGAGCAAGCCACCATTACGGCAGAATTAAATGCTGCCAAAGAAACTTTTGTTTACGTGGATCACATGCTCCGAGGACTTGGATCAGGATCGTGCGGACCAGATACCCTCGAGCAATACCGAATTAAAGCGGGACGGTACGAATGGAGTTGGAAGCTCGAGTTATCGTGAGGGTTTCCCTCTCATCCCCAACCCTTCTCTCCAAGGAGAGAAGGGAGTTTATTTGTTTTACATGACTGGCTCGAGTTTATTGCTACGTTCAAGTGCTTTCAAGGCTTCGCGTTTTGAGAGGTTTGATAATTCTTTCTGATGCTCGAGGACGAAATTTCTCACGGCTTCGGGCTTGACATAAGAATATTCGCGCAATGCCCAGCCGATGGCTTTGCGAATAAAAAATTCCGTGTCGTGTGCGTTCTCGAGGATGTATTTGAAAAGACGAGCTTCGTCGGTTTTTGTCTTCAACCCAAGTTGGTGCAATATTGCGGCACGACGCAACCAAAAATTTTCGGTTTTTGCCCACCCCTCGAGCATTGGAGTTGATTCGGGAAACTTCAAACTGATCGCACCGACGTTATGAACCAACGAATCAACGCTGTCCCACCAGCTTTTCTCGACGATGAGTTTCTCGAGTAAGCCTAAATGTTGCAGCTCGAGTTTTTTTCGTTGCCATGCCAGATAATCACATGCGGCATACTGATACTCGCGCTCGGGACATGCCCACAACTCGAGCACCACGTTTTCGTCAATTGGGTTTTTCAATGCACCAGACTCGAGCAAAACGGCTTTTGTTAGCTGTTTTCGCATCGGTGACGGAATTCCCAGAAACGGAAATTGATCGCGCATGTAGGCGCTCATGGTTACGGCTCGAGCTTCGTTGCGGTGCGGCTCGAGTGCGTTTTGAAGCTGTTTTACAAAGTCAATCATGTTTCTCGAGAATCTCCAGTTGACTTTTTAATGTTGAGACTCAGGATTTGCAAACCGTCTACCGCTTCAAAATCTTTGACGTTATGCGTGACCAGCACCAGATCGTGCTCGAGGGCGGTTGCGGCAATCCAAGCATCACCTGCGGCAATGTGCCGTCCAATGCTACGAACCTGAGTTCGTAGTTGCGCCCAATACGTGGCAGTTGTATCGGTTGGTAAAATGAGGGTGTAATTTGTTAAAAAATTCTCGAGATGTAAACGTCGTTTTTCTCCCCAGTTTTTCAACAACGAGCCGTGCTTCATTTCGGCGATAGTTTGTAAAGACACGAATGCTTGGCGGTTGACCAAAAGTTTTCGGTAAGCGTTTGCAAGTGAGTATTCATTGTGCATGTAACTGATAACATCTGTGTCTATCAGCACAGGATCATTCAGATTGACGGACTTCATTCGCTTGTGTCGCCCATGATGTCAAGCAATCTGCGTTCACGGGCGGTCAGTCCAGACTCGTCCAAATCGTCATGTTCATGCATTTGTCGTAACGCAGCGTTAAATTCTTCAGCCTCTTTGGCGTTTAATTTCATGCCCTGCATGGATTCAAATGTTAGGGGTGGTTTTGCATTTTTGAGCAGTGCCGCGTGTTTGGGATTGACCACTGCTGTAGGCTCCGAATCCGTGTCCTCGATTAAATCGTTCAGTTGCACGTTTTCACCCGTTATTGTTTCAAGTCCTGCCAGTACCGCACTGACTGTATCCAAATCAATTCGTTTTGTTGGTTTTCGCGCCAGGGCATAAACCGTGTTTGGCGCAAGTTTGGAGACTTGCACCACGCGGTAAGCGCTGATGTTGTGTGCAGCGAGGAATTTTCCGAGGTTGAGTCTTAAAGTCATACTATTACTATAGCATAGTATTAAAAACTGGTAGCAATTTGTCACTCGAGCAGCAAATCTTGCGGCAGTTCATAACCCAAATGCACGTAAGCGTGCGGCGTCACCATCCGCCCCCTGGAAGTGCGTTTGATAAACCCGAGTTGAATCAAATACGGTTCGTAAACATCTTCTATGGTCAACGAATCCTCAGAAATTGCGGTGGCGAGCGTCTCGAGTCCAACGGGTCCGCCCGCAAATTTTGTGACCATCACCTCGAGCATTTTGACATCGCGTTCGTTTAAGCCAACGGTGTCCAAACCCATTTTATCCAGCGCATCTTCGGCTCGAGCTTTGGTAATCACCTCTTCACCCGAGACTTGAGCGTAATCTCGGACGCGGTTTAAGAGGTTTTTGGCAATGCGCATTGTGCCTCGTGACCGCGCCCCAATCTCGAGTGCCGCGTCTGGTTCGATGCTGTACGCCCGAATTAAAGCCTCACGCTCGAGGCTCTGGGCGAGTTCTTCTGGGGTGTAAAACGCCAGGTGTTCAATAATCCCAAACCTCGAGCGCATCGGTCCGGTGATCAAGCCAGGGCGGGTGGTTGCGCCAATCAGGGTAAATCTGGGAATTGGCAATTGGATGCTGCGTGCCGCAGGTCCTTGCCCGATCACAATGTCGAGTTTGAAATCTTCCATCGCCGGGTACAAATGCTCCTCAGCGACCCGCCCGAGCCGATGAATTTCATCTATGAACAGCACATCACCCTCCTCGAGCGAGTTGGTTAAAATCGCGGCAAGATCACCGGGTTTTTCGATGGCAGGACCAGAGGTCACTTTGATATTCACGCCAAGTTCTGCCGCAATGATGTGCGCCAGCGTGGTCTTGCCCAAGCCAGGTGGTCCAAAAATAAGCGTGTGGTCGAGCGCCTGACCCCTGGCTTTGGTCGCCTCGAGATAGACCGATAGCTTGGCTTTCAAACGTTCCTGACCGACGTAATCCTCGAGTCGGCGTGGACGGTTTGCACCTTCAAAATTGGGACTGGGTTGGGTCACTGGGAAATCACGGCTTTATTATATTCTGTTTTTAGCGAAATCTCGAGTGTCTTAAAATGCTTTTGAGCACAAACCTTCATGCGCAACCCGTATATTAAGGTCGTGTTGAGATTAAACCTGACTTTCACCCTCGAGATTCAACGATGACCCTCCAAGATTTGGGTTGGAACGCGTATTTTGCAGAACAGTTTGAACAGCTTAAAACCGAAGAAAGTTTTGCGGCTCGGGTGTCGGTGGTCGAAAAAGAAGCCTTTATCATCAGTTCTGAACGCGGTTTGCAAAAAGCCAGCGTTTCAGGAAATTTTAGGTTT
>JAYTKL010000640.1:0-1083 GCA_043730305.1 Deinococcales bacterium
GCGCAAGATTTAACGATTGAGGTCAAGCAACGCGTGGCAAAACTCGAGAAAGACGCGGGTGCGGCGCTTGAGGCGGCAAGCTTAAATTTGGAAGTCAAAACCTTGGAAGCCGCGATTCAACGCCACCGCATTCGGACGTTGACGGATGAAATTGAGCTGCTCGAGAAGGAAAGTTTAGAAACCCAAACGCTGTCCGACCAAGCCTCAACCAGCATTCAAAGCGCCAGTCTCGGACTGGAGCAAACCAGGTTAAAACGCGAAACCAGCCAACTCGAGTTCGCCAGCCGCAGCGCCGAAGTTGAACGTTTGCAAGGTCAGGCAAGAGCACTGCGTGAACGTGCCAGCGCGGCAGATTCCTACCTTCATGGTTTGGTGAAAGAACAACAAAATCTTGAGTTAGAGCAACAAAACCTGGCAAAACTCGAGCCTCCAATGCCACCTGTCGCACCTGAAGACAACCTGTCCAAGCTCGAGAACGCGCTTGAAGAGGCGCGGTTTAACTTGCGTGATGCGGAAAAGCAAGAGTTGCAAGCCAGAAAAAATTACGGCGAAGCCAGAACAAAACGCGATTCGGAATTGCAAGAATCCAGTCAACGACGCGAAAAAATAGCTGCCATGACCGCCGAACGTGAAACGATTTTGCATGAGTTCACGACCTGCCACACCGAACTCAAGACCATCAAAACCGAATTGCAAACCGCCCAAAACCAAGCCAATGATGCTCGAGCCGAATTTGAAGCCTCGAACAAGATGCTCGACAAACTCGAGCGAGAATCGAGCGTGGTATCAAGTCGAATATCAGAAAATGGCACTCGAGCCGCAGAGTTGCGTGCAGCACGAACCCCAATTCAAAAAGAATACGCACGACTCGAAGCCACCCGTCAATCTCGAGCCAACCTGTCCGAAGGTCCACGCAGAGCTTTGAATTCCAAAGTTGAAGGCATCATTGGACCGGTTGCCGATTTGATTTCTGTGCCAGAACAGCTCGAGACGGCGTTGGGCGCGGCATTGGGGCGGCGAATTGAGCAAATTGTGGTGCAAAATGGCGAGGTTGCCAAAGCCGTCATCGAGCATCTTAAACGC
>JAYTKL010000641.1:0-4191 GCA_043730305.1 Deinococcales bacterium
GAGGCGTTCGGCGTCCTCGGATGCGCCCAGATACCTCGAGACTTGGTATGTTCCGAGCGCGATCATGGCTTCGAGCAGGTTGACTTCGATGCGTCTGCCAAGACCCGTTTTTTCGCGCTCAAAAAGCGCTGCCAAAATCGCTTGGGTGGCGAGCGAACCCGCAAAAATATCGGCAACCGCAACTCCAGCTTTGGTTGGCACACCGCCAATTTCGCCGGTGTACGCCATAAAGCCGCTCATGCCTTGGGCGATCACGTCGTAACCCGCCCAACTGGCAAGTGGACCGGTCGATCCAAATCCTGAAATGCTGCAAACAATCAATCTTGGAAACTCGAGCATCAATTGTTCGGGGTCTAGCCCCAGTTTTGCCAGTGTGCCTGGTCTAAAATTTTCGACCAGCACGTCAGAACTGGCAATGATTTTTTTGGCAACTTTAAGTCCAGATTCAGTTTTAAGATCGAGGGCAATACTGCGTTTATTGCGGTTGGTGCTGATAAAATAGCTGGCTTCTGTGCCAACCCAGGGCGGACCCCAAGCCCGGGTGTCATCTCCGCTTGGCGGTTCAATTTTGATCACGTCCGCGCCCATGTCGCCAAGGGTTTGGGTGGCGAACGGTCCAGTCAAAACGCGCGTAAAGTCGGCAATCCGAACGTTTGCCAAAGGGGCTGGACTTGAATTCATGGCTTTAAGATACCAAAATCTTATTCAGCCTCGAGGTCGGCAAGCGGCAACTCGAGCACAAAAGTTGCACCGCCGAAAAGATTGTTCAACGCTCGAACCTCGCCGCCGTGCGCTCGGGCAATGCGACGCACGACCGCCAAACCGATGCCTGAACCGCCAGCTCGAGAGTAAAAACGCTCAAAAATGTGCTCGAGGTCTTCAACTCGAATGCCTGGTCCGTTGTCCACGACCGAAATCAGAACGTGTTGACCTTGCTGCTCGAGTTTGAGTTCAATTTTGGCAGGTCGAAACTCTCGGGTTTCCTTGGTGTTGTTCACGGCACGCACGGCATTGCGGGTCAGGTTGCGAATGGCTTGGCGCAAACGCAACGGGTCGGCACTGATCTCGAGTCGATATGGCGGCAAAATCAATTCTAAACTTGATTGCTGGTACTCGAGCGCGACCGCTTTGACCACGTCCCTGACATCGAGCAGGTGCAAATCCAGAGTTGGCTCGAGTTCTCCGCGTGCCAGCAGCAGCAGGTCGTCGCTGGTTCGGGCAATGTCCCAGGCGGCATCGCGGGCGCTGATGGCGAGCGGGTTGGCGGTTTGCGATGCCAGGTTCTCGAGTTGCGCAGTCAGCACCGTCAAGGGTGTTCCAAGTTCGTGGGCAATCTCGGCAAGCGTGCCACGTTCAACTTGCTGACGGTCACGAATTCTGGTCAGCGTACCTTCAAGCGCACCCACCAAAATTCCAACCTCATCGTTGACCAAACCCCTTAACCCAAGCGCTTGCGGATTTGAAGGGTCTACATTGGCGGCGCGGGCTGCCGCAACCTCGAGCGGTTTTAAACCTCGAGCGCCGATGGTGTACCCCAAAGGAAATGCCAATAGCGTGGCAAACGAAGCCAGAGCTGCCAAAGCAATCAAGGCAAATTTACGGGTTTGCTCAAGTTCTTTTGCGTCAACGGCAACGTAAATGCTGCCAACAACCGTTGAACGCAACGTCCAGTTCGTTTTTCCTATCCAGAGCACCCGATTCTCGAGCTTCGCCAAACCATTCACGGTGGGCATGAGCAAATTTCCTAGATTGCTCGAACGAAAACCTTGAACGGGTTGACCGTCAAGATCGTGCAATTGGTAGTACACTTCGCCGTAAAACGCTTCCTCTTGCAAGGCATTGATCGGATTGTCGAACCGTGCCTGAAGGTTGCGTCCATATTTCGTGGTTTCCTCGCGCAAATGACGCTCGAGCGCAAAACCGATACCAAAATACGATGCGATTCCAAGCAAGCCCGTCAAGAACAAAGTCAATACCGTGTACGCCAACGCCAAACGGGTTCTCAGCGCATGAATTGGTTGAACTCGAGCTTGTAAAAAGGTGTCTGACATGAATTATTCGCTGTTGCGAAAAGCATAACCCGCGCCGCGCACCGTACGGATCACATTTTCCAACCCCGCCTCGCGCAACTTGCGCCTGATCGCGCTGATCCGTACCTCAATGGCATTCGAGTCGGGTTCAAGGTCTTGGTAACTTCGTTCAAACAATTCTGACTGCGAAAAAATACGCCCTGGACGCCGTGCGAGCATCTCGAGCAATTCAAATTCTTTGGTTGAGAGCTGAATTAGACTGCCGTCCACAGTGCATTTTTGTGCCTGAGGCTCAAGTTTGAGTGTGCCAAACTCGAGGACATCGGTGCTTGGACGGCGCAAGCGCAACTGAGCGTGTAACCGCGCCCGAAGTTCCTCGAGCGCGAAGGGTTTGGTGATGTAATCGTCTGCGCCTGCGTACAAGCCGTCAACACGATCTGAAATACTGACCCTTGCCGTCACGGCAATAATGACTGGGGCGTTGTCGGCTCGAAGTTGCCGTGCGACTTCTAAGCCATCGAGGTCTGGTAAACCCATGTCAAGCAGCACCACGTCGGGTCGCTCTCGAGCGGCAATCTCGAGGGCTGCCAAGCCGGTTTTGGCGCTTAAAACTTCGTATCCTACCAATTTTAAATCGCCTGAGAGCACGCCTGCCAGGTTTTCGTCATCCTCGACGATTAAAATTTTTGCCAATGTTCGATTGACCACGTTCAATGACCTACCTTGTCATTGAATTGATTGCCAATTCGGTCCGAACCTTTGGGCTTCTCAGGAGGTTCGGGTTTTTCAGGCGTCTCGGGCTTTTCAGGCGTCTCGGGCTTTTCGGGCGTCTCGGGCTTTTCGGGCGGTTTAGAAGGTGTTGGTGTGGTCGGTGGTTTTGCAGGTATTGGTGTGGTTGGCGGTTTTGTTGGTGTGGTCGGTGGCTTGGTCGGCGGTATCGGGCTTGGTGATGGATTTGGGGTTGATGGATTTGAACCACCAGTAGCAGGCTTGGGATTTTCTGTGCTCGAAGGAATGCCAATTGGTTGGTTCGTTTGAATTTTGGTCGTGACAACCCTGACGAAAAAACCTTGATCTGACAAAAATTTAGGCAACTCGAGCATTTGATTGTTCGTTCCAATCAGTTGCAATTGTCCAGCGCTCAGCTTTCCACCGTACGCGACAGGCGAACGACCTTCCCTTGACCACAGCGCTTTGATGTTGCCCGAATACGAATTGACCGACAATTGAAACTCGGAGCCTTTAATCACGCCGTAACCCACAATGCGTTGCAAGCTTGGTTCAAACACAAACAGTTCGGCAGGCGTGGCTACAGCTTGTGCGTCACGTATTCCAAACCCAAGACAGAGCAGCAAAACAACGTAACGAACCAGAGTCATACTTTGCAGTGTAACGCCTTTGCTGAACCGAATCTGAAAAGAATGATTCAAAACTAAAAAGCCCAGACTTTTTTTCGATCAAAACTCGAGTCTATTAGAGTACAAAAAATCTGTTCTAAACAATTGGTTTACAATCAAAAACCTTAAGTTCACGCCAAATTTTCATTTCTCGAGATACACTGATTTCATTCTTGCTGCCCAACCCAGGAGCTTTTATGAAACAAAGCCAGAAATTGATGCTCATTGTTGCCGCCCTCAGTTTTTTTCAGATCGCGCTGGCAAAATCAACGCCGTATCAACAATTTGAGTCACTTCAATTGCGTGAACCTGTAGCGGGACTAAACGTACCTTTGAATTACACCGCCGAACCTTTGCGCAGCTCGAGCTTTGCCGCCAACTTGTTCTCGAGTGCCCAGACGACACAAGCTGCACCAAATACCTGGACTATTTTGGTGTATGTCAATGCCGATAACAGCCTTGAAGCCAACGCTCGGTCTGACATTGATGAAATGATGCGGGTCGGTTCAAATCAGAATGTCAAAATGGTGGTTCAAGCCGATTACAAATCGCTGTCTGGCGTCGCTCGAGCGCTGATCACCAAAAGTGGCGTGACCGACACGCAAGAATTACCAGAACTCAATTCTGACGACCCACAAAACCTGGCAAATTTTATCGCCGCTGGCATTCAAAGATACCCAGCCCAGCATTACGGTCTGGTGCTCTGGGATCACGGCGGTCAATGGTTTGGGTACGGCGGCGACGACAGCTCTAAAAGCTTCGGC
>JAYTKL010000642.1:0-2690 GCA_043730305.1 Deinococcales bacterium
ACTGGGAATGGTGTTCATCGTTCTGACCTTGGGCGCATTTGCCCATGCCAACCCCGACGCGCCCATCCCAGGGGTGTCGTTGTTGCGCAGCATCGAGGACATCGCCGCCAACCTCTTGCCAGCCGCCCTGCGCTCGAGCGACCCCACCATGCCAATGAACCGTGGTTTTGCCTACATGGGTATTACCGTGCTGCTGACCGCTTTGGCTGCCGCGTTGGTATCAGATACCCGAGCCAGCACAATTGCCCGTCCGGGCGGAAGAAAGGGGGCGTAAATGGCTTCTCCGAGTTTAGACCGCTACGACCCAGACCAAGCGCCCACCTCGAGGGACAAGGGTTTTGACAAGGTTCTTGACGGCATTCACCGTGGCGTGGTCGCCGTTGACCGCTTCATCAACCGTGTGATTCCAGAAGAGTTCAACCCGTTTTATTATTTGGGCGGCATGACCAATGTCTTGTGGATTTTGCTCGTGCCAACCGGTATTTTCTTGTGGTTTTACTATAAGCCCACCACCGCCGATGCCTTCTCGAGTGTCAATTATTTGACGGCGGTTGTGCCGTTTGGTGGTGTTATCCGTGGTTTGCACCGTTACGCCGGCGACGGCATGATCTTGCTGGCGATTTTGCACATGCTTCGCAATTACTTCACCGACCGTTACAGAGGCTTCCGCGACGTACCCTGGGTGTCTGGCGTGGTTTTGTTGCTGCTGACAGGTCTGGTTGGCATGACAGGTTATTTGCTGGTCTGGGATCAACGCGCCCTGATCGTGACCACTGCCATTGTTCAAGCCCTGCAAAGCCTTGACGGCATTGTCGGCGGTCTGGGTTCGTTCATGGCAAAAGCGCTTCTGGCAGGCAATGAACCGAATAACTTAACGCTTGCCCGCATGTTTTTCTTACATGTTGGTCCTGCGGTTCTGATTTTCTTTTTCTTGTGGGTGCATTACCTGCGTCTTCACCGTCCAAAGATCTGGCCTCCAATGTTCGTGACCCTTTTAACCGTGGGTGCAGTCGTACTGGCAGCAGGTATTTTGCCAGTCGAGAAAACACTTGCTGCTGGTGTGCCTCTGAGCGCAGCCGGTTCTGAAAACATTGTTTACGATATCTTCTATCTGCTACCCGTTCTTGCCCTGCCCAACTTGGGCGGCGCTGGCGTGCTGGCATTGCTGGTTTTGATTTTTGGCATCTTGTTTATTGTGCCGTGGTTGCCACGCAAAAAGCATCGTTACGTCAACGTGGCGTTTGTAACCCCAGAAAATTGCACCGGTTGCCAACTCTGCGCGATTGACTGTCCGTTTGACGCGATTGTAATGGTCGAGGGCGCGAATCCAAACCCCAGAAATAAAGAATTGGCTGTGGTCAACGACGATAAATGCGCCGAGTGCGGCATTTGCGTCGGTGCTTGCCCCTTCCATGCGATCAACTTGCCGCTAGCTAATGAGGACATGATCAAAGACAAGGTGGTGGCACTCCTTTCATGACACAAGCAACTGAACTCAGCACTGAAAAACCTAGCACTGAAAAACTCAGTACCGAAAATAAGCACCTGTCGAGCAACGGCAAACCCAAAATCATTGGTTTTGTCTGTGAGTGGAGTCTCGGGCGTAACGACATCATTCACGAAGACGGCACGGTCAAAGGTTATGAGCACATCAAAACCATCAAGATTCCTTGCAGCGGTTTTGTCAAAACCGAATGGGTCACGGTGGCTTTTGAAAACAATGCCCAGGGCGTGTTCGTGCTCGGTTGCCCACTGGGCGACTGCCACTTCAACGAGGGCAATTTCATCATCAACGAACGCCTCAGCCAGCATGTCACGCGCCTGACAAACCGCAAAACCATTGACGATGCGGGACGGGTTGGGGAACTGTACTTGGGTGTGACCGCCGAGGGCGAATTCACGCAGTCGCTCGAGGATTTTAGCCGTTACATCGAAAGTCTGCCGCCACTTGCCGCACCCGTCAAGAAAGCCAAAGGCGCTGCCAAACCCGCACCCAAAGCCACCGCTCCAGTTCCAGCCGCAGGAGGTGAAGCATGAACCAACCCGCCCAGGATTTAGAGAATCATGATGTGATGCGCGTCGAAACCGAGGGTGAACAAACCCAGGAAAAAGACGAAAAAGGCATCAGTTACGTCATGAATTTGGTGGGTTTGTACTTGCTGTTTGCGGTTTGTATGGTTGCCATCGCCTGGTTCGGTATTTTCAGCGAAGTTTAAAATACCCTGCTCGAGCCATCTGAAATTTACCGCCAAATCAATCCTGCTCGAGAATCTCTTGAAGCAGGATTTTTGATTGCTGTTTGCGATATTCTGGACTTCAACACATTGAGCTTTGTGCCCGTGAAAGCCAAGCACTTCAATTGGCAAACCAAAAAAGCGTACACTTTGAGTCCAGTCACTTCATTCTAGGAAAGTCAAGATGATTCGCAGCAAAACCCCTGTCATTGACCATAAACCCAAGGTGCTCGAGCAACTTGCCATGACCCCGCATGTGGTCATTGAACGTGGTTTTTGGCGCGATCAGCAGGTGCTGATCAAACGCCTGAAAGACATGAGTCGCAAAAATCCTGAAGTGCTCGAGCGGTTCGAGCGCGAGGGTGAAGTCATGGTCAAACTTGACCACCCGAACATTCCCAAGCTCTTGTACCTCGAGCCTGGCATGGTGGTGCGCGAATGGGTTGAAGGTCGCAC
>JAYTKL010000643.1:0-3228 GCA_043730305.1 Deinococcales bacterium
GCCACAACTTTCTCGAGAAGCGCGGGGTACACGTCTTGCACCACGATCAACCTCGAGAGGGCGCTGCATTTTTGCCCCGCGAACCCGAACGCTCCTGCCACGGCGGCATCGGCGGCGGCGTCAAGGTCGGCGGTTTCGTCCACGATCATGCCGTCTTTACCGCCAAGCTCGAGGGTCACGCGTTTGATCCAGCGTTGCCCTGGTTGGACTTTGGCGGCTTCGGCGTTGATCCACAAGCCGACGTTTTTTGATCCCGTGAAGTTGATAAAACGTGTTTTAGGATGTTCGACCAATGTTTTACCTACAATTTCGCCCAGTCCTGGCAAAAAGTTGATCACGCCTGCGGGCAATCCAGCCTCGATCAGCACATCCACCGCCCATGCCGCGACCACACCCGCATCTTCGGCGGGTTTGACGATCATGGTGTTGCCCGCCACGATGGGCGCAGCGGCTTGTCCCAAGAAGATGGCGAGCGGAAAATTCCAGGGCGTGATGCTGACGCCCACACCGAGCGGAATGTATTCGGCGTGGTCGCGCTCACCTGGCATTTGAAAAGTCTCAATTGGCTGGCAATGAATTAGCGCTTGACGGGCGTAATACTCGAGGAAATCAATCGCCTCGGCGGTTTCGCCCTCAGCTTCGGCGAAATTCTTACCAACCTCAAGGGTTAAAAGCGCGTTGAACTCGAGTTTTCTGGCTTTGATGATGCTGGCGGCTTTCACGAGCACGCCAACTCGAGTCTCGAGATCTGTCTGCTTCCAAGTTTCAAAAGCCTTCCAGGCGGCTTGTAGCGCTTTTTCGGCATGGTCTTGGCTGGCGCTCGAGGTGCGACCAATCACTTGACTGGGTTTGCACGGGTTTAAACTCAAGATTTTTGCTTCGGTGGTGATGCGTTCACTGCCAATGACCAATGGGTAATCGCGTCCGAGCATGGAACGGACTTTCTCGAGGGCTGCCTCGTAATCGGCACGGTGGGCGGGTTGGGAGTAATCGGTGTAATTTTCGGGGGCGTAAGTTGGTAAGTTCATGATGCTCCTATTGAGGCTCGAGTCGATCAATCCAATAAAATGGATCACGTTTGTGATGCGCAATGGCAAGGATCAGCAATTCCTGATTTTGCACCACGTAAATCAAATAATATGGAAAGCGTTTCAAACTGCGTTTGCGGATCACGCCTACACCCGTTAAGGCAGCAGCTTCTGGGAATAGTTTGGTATCTTCAATGGCTTGATTAAGTGCTCGTTCAAAGAGCAACGTGCTTCCCATTTCAATTGTGTAATACCGTTCAGCTTCAGTCAGGTCATCAATCGCACCCTCGAGAAAGACATCATTCAATGGCTTTTCGAGCACGAGCAAATGCCTCCTCACGCGAATATGCTTTCATTTCGCCGGATTCATAAGCTTTCAAACGACGCTCGATTTCAGCTTTCCAGGCATCGCTTAACTCAATCGTATCATCGCTGAATTCTTGCTCGAGAACGGCAAGAACCAGATTGCGTTCTTCGGGTTTGAGTTCCCGTACTTTTTCAAGAACCTCTGCAACACTCATGACTCTATTTTGCTCCTTTTTTGCTGAGTTTCAAGTCATCCATCTTTTATCCTTGAAATAACCCGCGCAGCACGAAGGCAATGTTGGCTGGACGTTCAGCAATTCGTCTCGAGAAATACGCGTACCAGTCTTTGCCGTAAGGAATGTAAGCCCGAACGTTGAAGCCCTCGGCTGCCAAACTTTTTTGCAAATCGCGGCGAATACCGTAGAGCATTTGAAACTCGAATTGACTGAGCGGAATTTTGGATTTTTCAACAAAAATCTTCACGTCTTTGATAATGCTTTCGTCATGGGTGGCAATCGCGGTGTGGTTGCCCAATTCGAGGTTGCGGTACACCAGGCGGCGGTATTGATGATCGACCACGGCTTTTTCTGGGTAAGCCTGGTCTTCAGGCTCGAGGTACGCGCCTTTGACGATGCGAAGGTTGGGTTTGAGGTCGCTTAGTTGCTCGAGGTCTTGTTCGCTGCGGCGCAACATGGCTTGCAAGACCAGCCCAACGTTGTCAAACTCGCCGCGCAAAGTGCGGAAGACTTCAATGGTTTTTTCGACCCTGGGGCTGTCTTCCATGTCAACGCGCACGAACGCGCCGCTTTTTTTGGCGAGCGTTAAAATCTTTTTGGCATTCGCTAGCGCCAATTCTGGGTTGATGTCCAGTCCGAGTTGCGAGAGTTTGATGCTGGCGTATTTTGGGTAAGGTTTTGCCTCGAGCGCATCAAAAATGCTTAAAATTTCACTTGTAAAACCGTTCGCTTCACTGTCAGAATTAACCATTTCGCCCAGCAAATCCAGAATGCCATGCACCTTGTCTTGCTCGAGTTTTTCGACGGCTTTCACGGCATCGTTCAAGCTTTCACCCGCCACGAACCTCGAGACGGCGGCTTTGGCACGGTCATGAACCAGGTTTTTGATGGTGCTGTTGCCAGAAACGCCAAGCACTGCCGAACGGTACAAACGATCAAAATTCATCATGGTGTTGCTCCTTTAATCCAAGTCCCATTGGTCGTGTTTGGTTTTTAAGGCAGTTTTAAGAGTTTCAACGGTCAGCAAGCCAAAATCGCGCACATGCGCCTTGGCGGTCTGTTCGGCTAATTCTGAATTTTGATTCTCGATGGCTGCCAGAATCTGATGGTGACTCGAGCGGGTGATTGCGTCTTGCATGTATTTGGCGGTTAATAACTTAACCCGAATGATGCTTTCGGCAAGTCCACGCAAGACCGCCACCAAGGTTGGGTTTTGGCTGGCTTGGGCAATGGCGTTGTGAAACTCGAGGTCGGCTTGAATCTGGTTGTTGTAATCATTGCTCTGACAATTCTCGAGTTTTTCAAGTGCGTTTTTCATGGCGACAATGTCGTTTGGGGTGGCATGAATGGCAGCTTCACGGGCTGCCAGTCCATCCAGTACCTCACGCACGGCGTAAACGTGTTCGACCTCGAGCGCATTGACGGCTCGAACTTTCGCGCCCTTGTTGGCTTCAATTTCGACCAGACCATCTTGCGCCAATCGTTGCACCGCTTCGCGCACGGGGGTTCTTGAGACGCCCAATCGTTTTGCCAGGGCAATTTCGGCGAGCCTTGAGCCGCTGCCGAGTTTGCCCGTTAGAATCTCGAGCTTGAGGTGGTCGTAAACCTCGTGGCGTACAAGGGTTGGGCGGGCAAAAGATTTATTTTTAGCCTCGAGT
>JAYTKL010000644.1:0-1575 GCA_043730305.1 Deinococcales bacterium
GTTCAACCCAAGAAAAGCACCATTATTGTCGAGGGTATCAATATCGTGACCAAAGCCATCAAACCGACCCAAGACAACCAACGTGGTGGTTTTGAGAAGTTTGAAGCTCCGATTCATGCCTCCAAAGCACTCTTGGTTTGCCCAAGTTGCGGCAAAACCACCCGTTTGGCATTCAAAACTGTTGCGGACAAAAAAGTTCGTTATTGCAAAAAGTGCGATGCGGTCATCGAAGACAACCTCAAGTAAAGGACTATTGATATGGCGATTGAAAGCTTAAAAAATCACTATAACACTCAAGTCCGCGAGGATTTGATGAAGCGCTTTAATTACTCCTCACCCATGGCAGTGCCGCGCCTTGAGAAAGTCGTGGTCAACCAAGGCGTCGGCGAAGCCAAAGACGATTCTAAAGTCATGGACAAAGCCGCCAAGGAACTCGGTTTTATCGTCTTGCAAAAGCCGATTGTCACCAAGTCCAAGAAAAGCGTTTCAAACTTTAAAATCCGTGCGGGAATGCCAATCGGACTTAAAGTCACGCTTCGCGGCGTTCGCATGTACACCTTCCTCGAGAAGCTGATTCACATTGCATTGCCCCGTATCCGCGATTTCAGGGGCATCAACCCGAGCAGTTTTGATGGTCGCGGCAATTACAACCTTGGCATCAAAGAACAACTGGTCTTTCCCGAGATCACCTACGACATGGTCGAGGCGACCCGTGGTTTTGATGTCACCATCGTCACCACCGCCAACACCGATGAAGAAGGGCGTGCATTGCTCGAGGGACTGGGTTTCCCCTTCCGTAAGTAAGACCCGAAACGGTCAGTAAAGGAAATTATGGCGAAAACTTCATTGCGGGTCAAAGCATCACGCCCCGGTAAGTTCAAGGTGCAAGAATACACGCGTTGCCAACGCTGCGGACGGTCACACGCCGTTTATCGCTTCTTCGGTCTTTGCCGTATTTGCATCCGTGAACAAGCCCACAAAGGCGAGTTGCCAGGTATGAAAAAAGCAAGCTGGTAATCCGGTAAAGCCAGGCGGATACGGTCGCTCGAGTTCGGGCGATACCGTCCATCAGGAAAACGAAAAACTTCCAAGGAGTCCTAATGTTGACAGACCCCATCGCAGATATGCTCACCCGAATTCGCAACGCGAACAGCGGGCACAAGGAGAGCGTGGATGTTCCCGCCTCCAAGTTCAAAGAGCAAATCGCTAAAATCCTCGAAGCCGAGGGTTACGTCAAATCCGTCGAGCGCGTCAAGCTCGAGAGTGGTTTTGATGCAATCCGCATAGGTTTGAAATACGGCGCGAAACGCGAACTGGTGATCAAAAGCATCAAGCGCATTTCCCGTCCTGGTCGTCGTGCTTACGTCAATTCCGAGAACCTGCCGAAAATTCGTGCGGGCTTGGGTATCGCCATCGTCTCAACTTCGAAGGGACTCATGGTAGACCGTGACGCCCGCAAAATCGGTGTTGGTGGCGAAGTGATTTGCGAGGTGTGGTAATGAGCCGCATTGGTCGTCAAGCCATTCCCCTGCCAAAGGGTGTCAGCGCCAGCATCAACAACGGTCTTGTGACCGT
>JAYTKL010000645.1:0-22697 GCA_043730305.1 Deinococcales bacterium
GGGCGTGCCATTTGATCTCTCCGAGGTCATGTTTATCGCCACCGCCAATTACCCCGAGCAAATTCCCGCGCCATTGTTGGATCGCATGGAATTTATCGAATTTAATTCTTATATCGAACAAGAAAAACTCGAGATTGCCAAGAAGTACCTGATGCCGCGTCAGACGCTCGAGAATGGTTTGAAAGACAACCAGATTTTGGTCACCGACGCCGCGCTGCAAAAATTGATTCAAAATTACACCCGCGAGGCTGGGGTGCGAAATCTGGAGCGCGAGATTGGCACGTTGTTGCGCAAAGCCGCACGTAAGGTTGCGTCAGGCGACATCAAACGGGTGCGAATTGGCGAGAACGACCTCGAGAAATTCATTGGACCTTCAAGACATCAGATTGAGGTCGAGGGCAAGGAGGACATGGTTGGCGTCAGCACGGGCATGTTTTACACGCCAGTCGGTGGCGATATTCTGTTCGTCGAAACCAGCGTCATGCCAGGTCGCGGTTTGGTCTTGACCGGACAACTGGGTGACGTGATGAAAGAAAGTGCCAGGGCGGCTTTAAGTTACGCCAAGAAGAATGCGGCTCGTTTTAACATTTCAGCCTCGAGCATTGACGAATCCGAAATTCACATTCACATTCCGGCGGGGGCAATCCCCAAGGAAGGTCCAAGTGCGGGCGTGGCGCTGACCACAAGCCTCATCAGTGCGTTAACAAACGTTCCAGCCCGCCACGATGTCAGCATGACCGGCGAGATCACCTTGACGGGACGTGTGCTGCCGATTGGGGGTCTGAAAGAAAAAGTCTTGGGCGCAAGACGCGCTGGCATCAAACACGTGATCTTGCCCAAAGCCAACGAAGCCGATTTGCAAGAAATTCCGGCGCATTTGCGGCGCAGCATGAGTTTTCACGCGGTCGAGAATCTAGATCAGGCGCTCGAGATTGCGCTAGTTGGGGGCTTAAAGGCGCTCGAACGGGTTGTTATTAGCGACATCAAACCAAAGACGCCGCGCAAAACCAAATCCCAAGCGCCAAGTACACGGGCATAAAACGGTGGGCAACAAAAAAGGCGCAGTGATCTGCGTCTTTATTTTGTTGAATGCGATTCAAAACTGGATAACTCGAGCAGCAACTGAAACAAACTTTTCCGTATGGTTTTGGTTTGCAACTCCAGGCTAACTGGTTCTAAGGTTTCAAAATAAAACCTTCCGTTGCTCGAGTCGTTGGCGTGGGCGCACAGGCGCAGCACGGCCTCTTCGCCAATTCGTCCCTGATGTTCGGAATGAATCGGACGACCTTGGACAAAGAAAATAAAACTGTTCTGATCGCCCAGTTGAATCCGAAGCTTGCCAGTGCTGCCCGATTTTGCCAGCCACTGCAACAGATTGAGCAAATCCGCATCGTCGAGCGAACCACCAATCGAGGGTTCGCGGATGCTGCTCATCGAGACTTCAAAATTGACTTGACGCATGACCTCTTCGACCAGGCGCTTGGCAATCAAACTGATTTCGCTGACCGTGCTCGAGGGTGAGAGCACCATGTCGTTGTTGTTGGTTTCCAGACCTTCGGGTTTGGCGTTCGCCAGCAAAATGAAAGCTGTGGCTTTCAACGCCGGATCGCCACGAACAATTTCATGCAAATCCGCGCCGCTCAAATCGGGCAACTCGAGATCGGCGACCATCACATCGGGTTGTGAACGCTCGAGAATACTGGTGGCGTACATGGCGCTGGGCGCAATTTCGGCTTGGAAGCCTTCAAACTGCATGTCAAGCATCAAGGCTTTGGCACGAGCAGTATCGCTCGAGACGATCATGGCTTTCATGCGCTGGCTCCAACGGCAACAACGGCTCGAGGGGTTTGGGTTTCATGGTGGGTACGAGCACCGTCCAGGAAGCGTCGCAACTGATTTTCGTCCAGTGGCTTGTTGAAATACTCGCTGACGCCCAAGCGCATGGCAAAGTCGCGGTGCTTGTCACTGGTACGGGTGGTCAGCATGGCAACTGGTACTGTTGCATAATTTGATCGGCGGCGCAACTCCGAGAGCAATTCAAAACCGTTAACGCGAGGCATCTCGAGGTCGGTGATGACCGCCATAAAATCCTGACTGGCGAGCGCATTGATTGCATCTTGACCGTCGGCAGCCGTGGTGACTTCGTAACCCATGCGGCGAATAATTTGTGAAACCACGCGGCGCACGCTTAACGAATCATCGACCAGCAGTACATGCGGCAGGGAACGATCAATTGGCACAACGGCTTTGGTTAACACGCTGCGCTCGAGGCGTTCCAAACCAGTTGGGTCAAGCAGAAGTACCGCCTCGCCGTCCGTGCCGACCATCGCTCCAGAAACGTGTTTGATGGCACTGAACGGTTCTTCGAGCGAACGAACCAGGGCTTGCTCGAGTCCCAGGAAACGGTCGGCTTTAAGGGCAATACGTCCATCGGTGGTCTCGAGCACCACAATTGAAATGCGTTTTTCAATCAAGTCCGATTTTGCCAAGCCAAGCAATTCGGAAAGGTCGAGCAAATCCAAACGTTCGCCTTGGAAATCGTATTTGGCTTGTTCTGGATTGTTGGCTTCAAATCGTAAATCGCTGACCAGAACGCTGCGCAGGGCGCGAACCGCCTCGCCTGGCAGGGCGTAACGCTCACCTGCCGTCTCGAGCATCAGAACGTCCGAAATAATCATGGTGGCAGGAATTCGCAAACTAAAGCGCGTGCCGAAACCTGGTTCGGTCTGAATCGAAACTTCACCTTTGAGTTTACGGACGCTCGAGTAAACGATGTCCATGCCGACGCCTCGTCCTGCGCGGTCTGAAATCGTGCTGGCAGTGGAAAGTCCTGGCAGGAAGATCAACTCGAGGGCTTCCTCGTTGGAGAGCTTGATGACATCCTCGGCGCGGCGCAAGCCCCTGGCGACGGCGGTCTGTTTGATCACGCCAACATCCATGCCGTTGCCATCGTCTTGAATGTCAATCACCAGATAATTGCCGCGCCTTGATGCCGAAACCCGAATCGAACCGGCAATCGGTTTGCCGTGCCTCAAACGATCTTCCCTGGATTCGATACCGTGAACGGCAGCGTTGTTCATCAGGTGAATCAAGGAATCTGCCAGACCGTCGAGCACCAGATTGTCCACCTCGACATTTTCGCCAAACAATTCGAGGTTGATGGACTTGCCGAGTTCATTGGCGGTCTGCCGAATTTGACGCCTAAGGCGCTGGTAAAACCGACCCATCGAGACCATCCGCAAACGTCCAGCCTCGAGCCGCAAGTTACGGGTGGTGCGTTCAAAGCTGGTGGTTTCACGTTTGAAATTGAGTGAGAGTTTTTGGAATTGCTCGCCAATTTCGCCCAAGTCCGCCGTCAACTCCGAAATCCCTCGAGACATCAGGGACAGGTCGTCGTAACGGTCAAACTCGAGTTCTGAAAAAGCACTTTGCACGTCGGAGCTGACGTCGCCCTCAAACCGTGATGGTTCGGGCTGGGTTGATTCAGGGTTTTGAGCCACAGAGACGCCCATCGCGCTCGGGTCGTTGCTGGCTAACCTCGAGTCACCGTAACGAGCCGACAACTCGGTGGCGGCTTGCAACAAGCGCATTCTCGAGTTTTCGAGCTGACTTGACAACTCAACAAATTCGCTGCTCATGCGGTCAAGTCGCGCACGGGTCAAGAGAACTTCGCCAGAGATGTTCATGACACTCTCTAAACGGCTGATGCCAACCCGAATCGTGGCGATTGGGGCGGTTGGTTCTTTTATTGATTCACTGGCGACCGGCAACATCGGCGGCAGATTCGACTCGATAAAATCATCGTTGGTGGCATCAATAATCGATTCCACCCCAAGCAATTCATCGAGCTGCCCTTGGGTGTCGCGCATGGACTGCTCGAGTTTGGTGTCACGCCCCTCGGCGGTGTGAAGCATCATGCTTAAGGTGTCCGTGCCCTGCACGATGGCTCTGGCAATCGGTTCTGACCAGGCGGTCGCGCCGTCGCGGACTTTGACCAAAATGTCTTCTAGCCTGTGCGACAGTTTACCGATCGGTTGGCAACCCACGCTGTATGCCGCGCCTTTGATCGTGTGCATGGCACGAAACACGGTGTTGACCGTGTCGCTCGGATTCTGCGGGTCAAAGCGTTCAATCGCGGCTGGAACGCTCTCAAGATGCTCGAGCACCTCGGGCGCAAAATACTCCCAGACTTCGGGATTCTGGGCAAAATATTCGCGCAATTCTTGCTGTAACGATTTGCGAACTGGCATCTGCTGGGCGCGGGTAAAATCGGGAACGAGTGCCAAATCTCGAGCGTTCGCCATTTCTTCGGGCGATTTGCGGGTGAAATTGCTTGTGCCTGCTTTTAGCAACCTCGAAAGCAATTCTGGTCCACCCAGACGCGCCAGTTCCAACCCGACTTCGCCCTCATCGCCGCGCTCAGAAATTCGTTCCAAAGATTCGGCAAAAATCGCGCCGCAGGTTTGGGCAAACTGATTGCACAAATCTTGTTGCGACGGGGTAAACTCTGCCGCACTTTCAAAGACACGCTCGAGCAAACCCGCCAAGTTTGCAATTTCGGGGTATTGGTACATGCCCGCCGAACCCTTCAAACGGTGCGCGGCAACAACCAACTTGCGCGATTGCACAGGGTCAGGCAGCAATTCGTTGGTGCGTTCCAAAATCGAAACCGTGTCCCAGGCTTCGGTCAGGAACATTTCGAGCATTTCGTTGGTGGGTGTTGACATCATGTTCGCTTATTCCTCTTCAAACTGGCAGTTGGAATCTCGAGAGGCTCTTGTTCAATTGCTCTGCCAGAACACGCAAGGTTTCTGCGGTGTTCTGACCTTCCAGGCTGGCGGTTTGGGTTTGCACGGCGCTGGTGCTGATACTGGAAACCGCGATCCGCACTTTTTCGACACTGGAAGCGTGGTTTTGAGCTTCGCTCGAGATGCTCGAAGCCTCCATTGCGGACCTTGTTGCCAATTTTGCAATTTGGGTCAGTTGCTCCCCCGCCTGAGCGGCGACCTTATAACCCTGTTCGACCTGCCCCGAACTGCCCTGCACGCGCTCCACCATGTTTTGAATATCACTTTGCACGGCTTTCACGATGTTCGACACCGCCTGCGCCGAACGTGCCGAGTCGTCCGCAAGTTTACGAACGCTGTCCGCCACCGCCGCAAAGCGCAACCCCGCCGCGCCCGCACCTGCCGCCTCGAGCGAAGCGCCGAGCGCCAGCAAATTCGTTTGGCTCGAGATTCGTGAAATGGTGCGCACAATCTCGCTGATCTCAGATGATCTCAGCGCCAAGGTGTTCATGCCCATGGTCAAACTGCGCACCTGGTCTCGAATGTTACCAAGTTCAGTCTGCGTGGCACTGACCGCCACCTGACCCGACTGCGACGCCAGCAGGGTTTGCTGCGCGACCAAGGCGGTCTCCTGAGCACGACTTGCCAGACCACGAATCGCGTTTGTCACCTCGAGCACCTGAATATTGGTCGTTTCTGCGGTATCTGACTGGGCTTGAGCGTTCGATACGATGCCCGAAGAGGTCTTCGTCATTGAAGTTGCCGATGAACCCACCTGAACGGCGGCACTTTGCACGTCTTTGAGCAAAAAACCAATCTCTTCGGTCATCAGGTTAATGGCGTCAACCACGTTACCAAGCGCATCTCCAGAAACTTTACCGCGCTGGGTCAAATCGCCGCCCGCAATGTTCATGGCGACTTCCAAGAATTCGGAAACGTTTTGTTGCAGGCTCAGACCGCGTTGACGTTCATCCTCTTGGCGACCAATAAATTCACGAAGCTGCGTGACCGAAGTTCCCAAAGCCCTCGAGACCGTACTGATCTCATCGCGTCCCGAAAGGTCAGCCACCGCCTCGAGATTACCCTCGCGCAACGACTGCGCCTGAATCTCGAGCTTACCAAGGCGTGAGGTGATCGAACGGGAAATGATGAATGCCAGAATCAAACCCAGCACCACACTGACCAGCAAACTCAGACCAATTTGAAGCAGTGTACGTTGAAAAATGGATTGCGAAATTTCAGTCGAAATTCCTGCGACTTCGGACGCCGTGCCCAAAAGGGTTTGCAAACCAGCTCGAGATTCGCCAGATCGCCGAATAGCGCCATCTGCCAGTTGAGGAATCGGTTTGCCCTTCTTGACTGTCTCGAGGAAGGCTTTGATATCAAGATTGGCATTGTCATACACTGCCGCCAATGACCCCAAAGCAGATTGCTCTGTTTGCACGGTATCTTCACCAACACGGGTCATTAGGTTGGCTCGTTGGTTGATCTGCCAAACGTCTTGGTACTTTTTGATGGTGCCTTTAATTAAGATGTCATTGTTGTTAATTTGTTCAATGTAAATGTTTTTTTCCGCCGTCTCGAGCGTTACATCTTTGAGTAACAACAGGGCACGTTGAGTATCGGCGAAAGCGGTATTGGCTTGATTGAGCTGGTCAATGCTTGGCAAGGTTACTTCTGAAACATTGTTCAGTTGGCTTTTAAGGTTATTAAAGCCTATAAAAACCGATACGGCGGTAATCAAAATACCCAAACCAAGCGCCGCCACAATCAAACCAAGCTTGGGCTGTAACCGAAGGTTGTCCAACCAATTGACCGCTTGCTTTGGACCTTCGGTTGAGGTTTGAGCCAAACTGGCTGAACCAAGTTTTCTGTTGGGTCTCTCCGTTTTTTTGTTGATACGCTGCATACAAAAACCTCTTTTTTGCTGCCTCTCTGATTTGATACGCACGGTTTTGGTACTCTAGGTTTTGACACTCACGGTGCGTGTTCAACGAGATTCTTGCAGTGAGATTGCGACTGATTTCAAAATAGTCTATCCACTTACAATTTCAAATTCATCCCCTGGCTTAAGCCTCGAGTTGAGCTTGAAAATCTTCGGTTGCATTTGGAATGACGGCATTTGCCAGGAGCGGAATCACAACCGTCACCAGTGCAAACAGCAAAAACAAATCGAGCGAAAGCACACCATCTGTGACATTGGCGAGTGAATTTTTTGCCTGTTCGGAAACATCAAATTGACTTGCCAACATTCCCGTGTAGTGCATCAATGGAACCGCCAAACCGACCACCACCGTCACCAAAACATTGCGAAACGGCAAATTCGCCCAGAGGTTATTGTTGAGTAACCACAAACCAACCGACGACAAAACCACCGCAACCAACGCCGACACGCCAACCATTGGCAGGTTCAAAATCATTTCTGCACCCGAACGCAAGGAAAACATTCCGGTATAGTGCATTGCGCCCACACCGACACCCAGCAACGTTCCACCAAGGACAATACGTGGGAAGCTGGTTTGCTGAACACCAACGATACCAAACGCCAGCCATGCGGCAATAAAAATAAAAACAATCGACAATGCCGTAATCGGCAGGTTGTACGCCACCAAAACGGGCAATCTTAAAGCTGCCATGCCGACAAAGTGCATGGTCCAAACGCCGAAACCAAACGACAACGCTCCAGCCAATTGCCACTGAATTCGGTGGCTTGGGTCAGTTCTCATGCGGTTAAGGCAGGTCAGCGCCGAACTCGAGGCGACGATGGCGACCAAAAACGAGAAAAGGACGAGAATTGGATCGTAATTGTTTTGAAGATGGGTCATAAAATTACTCCTTTGCAAAACTGAAATGGATTTACGAGGGCAACTGGAAGCGCGAAAGCGAATTTGAAAGTCGCTCTGAAAGCTGAAGCAAGGCTTGGGCAGAATCTTGACCCTGCTTGGATTCTTGTTCGGTTTGGCTTGCTGTGCCCGCCATTGACTGCACCGCCTTTGCGACGTTACCCATCTGATCGAGTTGACTGCGGGTACTGCTGGCAATGGTTTGGGCAAAATTGGCACTTTGCGAGGTCAACACCGAAATTTCTTGAAGGCGCTGACCTGCTCCAGTTGCAATTTCAAAACCCAACTCCACCTCTCGAGCGCCAGCCTCCACACCAACCACTGCGGCTTGGGTTTCGGTCTGAATGGCACGAACCAGACTGGTCACACGGCTGGTGGCACGTTCGGCTTCTTCGGAAAGTTTACGAACCTCATCGGCGACCGTCGCAAATCGAGCGCCCGCCTCACCCGCGCTCGAGGCTTCGACGGTGGCGTTCAGTGCCAACAGGTTTGTCTGGGCGGCGATGCCCGAAATGGTTTCGACAATCTCAGAAATCTCGAGTGAACGGTTTGCCAGCGATTTCATACCGCGTGAAATGTTTTGCACTTCGCGCCGAATATTCTGAATGCCGCTGAGGGTATCCGCCACCGCTTTTTGCCCCGCTTGACCTGCCTGCAATGCCTCTTGCGCCGTCTGCGCCGCGACCTCGGCGGCTTCTGACATTTGACGCATGTTGGTGGTCACTTCAAAGGTTTGCGCCTGCGCCGAAGAGGAAATCCTCGATTGTTCTTGCGCCTCGGCTGCAATGCCCGTGGAGACTTGCGAGAGGTTGCTCGCGCCGAGGTTCACTTCCGAACTGACATTTTGCACGTCTTTAAGCAAATACCCGATCTCTTCGGTCATCAGGTTAATCGCGTCAACCACGTTACCAAGTGCATCTTCGGTGACTCGACCTTTTTTGGTCAAATCACCACCAGAAATGTCCATGGCGACTTGCAAGAATTCAGAGACGTTCTCTTGCAGTTTCACGCCCTTTTGAAGCTCGAGTTCGCGTTGTACTTGCAATTCTTGCAATTGACCAAGCGAGACGTTGAAAGCGCTGGCAACCGTACCAATTTCATCGTTACCAACAACATTGACCCGAACTCCGAAATTACCATTTCGCAACGTATTGGCGGCATTCTCGAGTCTGGCAAGCCGTTGTCTGGTTGATGTTGCGACCGTCAACGCCAGCATCAAACCCAAAAGCACGGTCAATGCCGTCAGTAACAGGTTCACGAGGTTGGTTGAATTGTAATTGCGAACTGCATCTTGCTCTGAAATATTGGCGAAATCTTTATTCAGGTCTATTAGCCCGGACAACAAATCAGTCATTTGGTTCAATTGACCTAGAATTTCGTTTTTGAGACTGCGATTTGGCGTTCCGCCGTTGACGGACGAAAAATAATTTGACAATTTTGGCAAAATATCACGGTGGGTTTTGTTGAGTGTTTCAAGTGTTGAATTCTCGGTTTTTTGTTTGTCCATTGCCCCCGCAGAGCTTAAAGTTGCCGCAAATTGAGAATCGCTTGTTGTCACCCACTCTTTGGTGTAGCGATCAAGTGTGTCTCGAATATTTTTTTGTGCCAGGTTAATTTCAGCAATAATTTTGGTTTTGGCAGCCTGAGAATCTGGAGCGCCCTCGAGCGTTTCCAAGTTTCGTTCAGTCACCACGACATTTTCTCGGGCTTGTGCCAGTGAAACAATCGGAATAAGCACCGAGTTGTAAATACGAGCCACTTGATAACGCATGGTTTTAAGACCATTGGAGTTAACAAGCGCAATAACAACAGTGCCGGCAAACAAAACCACAACGATAATCGCAATTTTGTACAAGAACGGCAGGTTATCTAAAAATCCAACTCGAGCACCAACGGATTGCCCGACGGAGCGAAGTGCCGTATTTTCAAATAATTTGGGGGTTTGCTGCATGAATCATCTCCTCGAGAAACAAAAACTTTTAAACCTTAATTTGGCAATTGGAAACGAGAAAGCGATTGCGTCAATTGCTCTGAAAGCTTTACCAAACCCTGCGCCGAAACCTGCCCCTGCTGCGAATCGCTGGCGGTTTGAGATGCCGTACCCGCAATTTCTTGCACAGCTTGCGCCACGTTGTTGATCTGATGCACTTGCACACGGGTACTGGCAGCAATACTCTCAGCGAAAGCCGCCGATTGTGAAGTCAGCGCCGAAATTTCTTGCAGACGCTCACCCGCACCAGTCGCAATACGGTATCCCTCTTCCACCTCTCGAGTTCCGTTCTCGACACCGACCACCGCCGCCTGAACTTCGAGCTGAATGGTTTTGATCAAACCCGTGATTGATAACGTGGCTTTGGCAGCATTTTCTGCAAGGTTACGCACCTCATCGGCGACAATTGCAAAACGAGCACCAGCATCTCCTGCGCCCGACGCCTCGATGGCGGCGTTCAAAGCAATAAGATTTGTTTGCTTGGTGATCTGCGAAATTGTATCGACAATCTCGGAAATCTCGAGCGAACGATCGGAGAGCGATTTGATGCCCTTGGAAATATTTTGCACCTCACGGCGAATACCCTGCATTCCCTCGAGGGTTTGAATCACCGCCTGTTGACCCGCTTGTGAAGCCTCGAGCGCCTGGGTTGCCGAGAGCGCTGCTTTCTGGGCATCCTCAGACATTTGAACCATCGAGGTCGTGACCTGGGCGGTTTGCGTTTGGGCTTGACGCGCAATTTCGGTTTGATTCTGAGCGCCAACCACAATGCCCCTGGAAACTTGGGTCACGCTGTTTGCGCCCTGATTGACTTTGCTGGTCGCGTCTTGCACGTCTTTGAGCAAATACCCGATCTCTTCGGTCATCAGGTTAATCGCGTCAACCACGTTACCGAGAACGTCTTCCGTGACTCGACCTTTTTTGGTCAAGTCGCCACCAGAAATATCCATTGCCACGTTCAAAAACTCGCCGATGTTGGATTGCAACTGCACGCTGCGTTGACGTTCCACTTCTTGACGACCCAAAAAATCCCGAAGCTGCAAGATCGAGTTGTTAAACGAACCTGCCAGGATACCCAACTCGTCTCGAGAACGCACTGGAATAAGCTGTGACAAATCGCCAGCACCAAATTTTTGTACCACCGCACCCATGTCGTTTAATGGCGTGGTGATCGAATTGATCACAATGCCTGTAAAAAGCAGCGCCAGCAAGAAAAAACTGATCAACAACAGCAAGTTGGTTAAACTGTTGCGCTGCAAATCAACGGCTCTTTGCGACAAAATCTTCTGCAATGCCGTAATACCATAGCGGGACAACGCCGTGTAGGCACTCAGCGGTTTGGCAAAAAACTCAAAATAATTTTGGGCAGAACTGCTGATATTCGAGCTTTCAACCACGTCAAATTGACCAATCCGTAAAACAGTGGGAGCAAACAACTTGATTGGTTTCATCAGACTTTCTAAATCTTGGCGCAACCCAGGATTTGCCACCGCAATCTCCTCAACGGTAAGAACAACCTTAGCCGAAGAAATCTTGGAGCGATCCAGATAAGCCGCCGCCGCCGAACGTTCTGCCACAGTTGCACGACGACGATTCAAAATACCCGTGCCGACTGCACGCAACTGATTGAATGCCTCAACCGTTTCTGGCAGATTGCTGATCAAAAGGTTTTGCAGTAAGTACGCGTCTAGATTCGGCTCGAGAATCAAACCCGAAGACAAACCAATCTGATTGTAAATTGGAAGAAAACGCTGCTGGATTAGATCTGACGAACTCTGAAAAGACCGTGCTGAGATCATATTTCCAAAGACTTTACGCGTCTTAGACCAGTCGGATTGCAAATCAGCCAAGAGCTTTGACAGACCAAACTCATCATTGCTGCCCTGATACGCCTTAACCAAACGATTGATTTCATCATCGAGCTGATTGGCTTTATTCCTCAGCGATACCGTAGTTTGACCCACAACCGTAAGTTGTTGAGAATTCGTGCGAAAATCCACCAGCAATTCAAACAAACGCGACATGTCCTGCAAAGCCGCAGCACCATGCGACTCTTTGACCAACAGACGACTCGACTCAGCTTGACGTTGCAAGGTTTGAATCACAAAGAACAACAACGGCAACGCAAGCAGCACCACGATCAAAGCCAATTTAATTGGCACGCGCAAGTTTGCAAAGTTGAACTCGCTTTTTGGCGCTCTGAGTTCTATCGTAGCTCGAGTATCCGTGTCATTCAGTTTTTCAACTTTTGAGCGACGGGGTTTAATTGCATCCATCAGCTACTCCTTTAATTTGGCTCAAGCTTGAGCCAACTCGCGTCCATCAATGCGTGCTGCAAGCGACTGCACTACTTTGGCAACATCCAAGACGTTAACCACACGACCATCCACCAACGCCTGTCCCAAAGTCAAAGCCGCAAAACGCGCATCAAGCACAGGCTCGAGTTGCCCTGGAACAGGATTAAAACCAACCACAGCATCAATCACAAAAACCATGTGCTTGGATTCAAATTCGATTTGAACGGCAAGTTTGGCTTCGGTATCATTTGTTTTCAAACCCAAAGTTCGTTCGATCCTCACCAGAGGGTAAATCTGACCACGCACCGCGAATAAACCCAGCAAGTCTTGTGGCGCTCGAGGAACTCGGGTGATGGTTTCAAGCGTATGAATTTGACGGGTGTACTGACCAGGCACGGCAAACAAAACGTTCTCCAGCTCGAACAGACACGCTCGAGCCAAGGCTTTTGGTTTGCTGAAATTGCTGTTCATTTACTTGTTAAATTCCTGACCACGCCCAGCAAGGCGTCTGACGTGTAGGGTTTGGTCAAGTAATCGTTCGCGCCTTGACGTTTGCCCCATTCGATATCGGTCGGTTCTTGCTTGGATGACAAAATGCAAACTGGAATGTTTTTGGTGGCTTCATCACGCCGCAACTTGCGCAAAATCTCGTAACCGTTGCGGATTGGCATGACCACATCGAGCAGAATAAGGTCTGGTTGTTCGCTGCTCGCCAGTGCCTCGACGCCGTCACCATTGACGCAAGAAATAATCTGATGCCCACCCGCCACCAAAACGGATTCCACATGTTTTAACTCTGCCAGCGAATCATCACAAACGATTACTTTAGCCATGTTCAATCTCCCTGTTCATCGTGGCAATCTGCCACAAGCGATCTGAAAAATGTACTTCCAATTCTGAACTTAGCACCCTGAAGACTTTTGAGACGTGGAAAATGACCAATGAAAAACATGATCGGATCACACTTTCGAGGTCGCATCTGTTTCGCCCCTGATGTAAACGTTTCCATTTGAAAAGTGAACTCGAGGTCAGACTTAAAAGTCTAACCTCGAGCATTTAATAACCAGCATTCTGACAACAGCAAAAGAGTTCGGTAGACATAACTACCGAACCCGGATACTCGAGTTTGAATTTAGTTCAGCAGTTCAAAAATGCCTGCCGCGCCTTGACCGCCACCGACGCACATTGTCACCATGCCGTAACGCCCACCGCGCCGCCGCAGTTCGTGAATCAGTGTCGCCGTGAGTTTCGCGCCCGTCGCCCCGAGCGGATGCCCGAGTGCAATTGCGCCACCGTTCACATTCAATTTCTCGAGCGGAATGCCCACCGTGCGAGCCACCGCCAACGCCTGCGCCGCAAACGCTTCGTTTAACTCGAACAAATCAATGTCTTTAAGCTCGAGTCCCGCCAGTTTTAAGGCTTTCGGAATGGCTGCCACAGGACCAATGCCCATGATTTCGGGGTCAACCCCAACCGCCGCAAATGAAACAAACCGCGCCAAGGGCTTCAAACCCAATTCCGCCGCCCTGTCCGCGCTCATGATGACACTCGCCGCCGCACCGTCCGAGTACGGACTCGAGTTGCCCGCTGTGACGCTGCCGCCCTCACGGAAGGCTGGGCGCAACTTGCCCAGACCCTCGAGCGAGGTGTCGCGCCTGAGGAGTTCATCGGTGTCAAACTGAATTGTTTCAGAAATCAGTTTTGTGCCTTTGAGCTTGTCCACCCGCACAGGCACGCTGACAATCTCATCCTTAAACTTTCCAGCATCGATTGCCGCCGCCGCTCGAGCGTGCGATTCCACCGCAAAAGCATCCTGATCGGCTCGAGACACCCCGTACTTGTCCGCGACGTTCTCGGCGGTGTGACCCATGCCGATGTACGCCCCAGGGCGCGAATCCACCAGTTGCGCGTTGGCAGAAAAGTGAAAACCCGACATGGGAACCATGCTCATGCTCTCCGCACCACCCGCAATAAGCACATCATTCATGCCCGAACGAACCGCCTGCGCCGCCATCGCAATGGTCTGCAACCCCGACGCGCAAAAACGATTGATCGTCACACCCGCCACCGAATCTGGCAACCCAGCCTGCAAGCTCGAGAGACGCGCAAAGTTAAGCCCTTGCGAACCTTCGGGCATCGCACACCCTAAGTAGACATCCTCGACCAAACTGGCATCAATTCCAGCCCTCGAGATTGACTCTTTTAAAACGATTGCCGCAAGATCATCGGCTCGGGTGTTGGTGAGTGTTCCTTTTTGCCCACGACCTACAGGCGTGCGAACGGTGGATACGATTACGGCTTCATTCATTTTAGGACTCCTTGCAGCATAGAACGGACTTCTTCAGGCGAGTAAGCAGGACGGCGTGAGTGTATGACAGCATGACAATTCGGGCATACTGGACGCAAATCCCGAATTGGATCAATGACATATTCTTCTCGGATTTCGCTCAATGGGCGCAAATGATGAACGTGGATAAATCCCATCATCGAATCACCATATAAAACACCAAAATCAAATCCACAAATACAACAAGAAGAACCATAATATTGAATACATGCTTCTCGAGCAATTGGATTACGTTCAAATATGTTCACTGTGGTTGTATAGGTTGTGCCTTCTACTAGATTTTTTATTTCTATAACTTCATCAGGGTATCTCCATTGTTCTGCTTTTATTAATCCAGTTTTTTCGAGAGCAGTCATTAAATTATCCCAAAGAATCCATTCAAAATGCTCTGCATATATATCAATACTATCAAAATCTACCAAAACTGAAATAGGGTAAATTTTACCGTTTTTATATGGTTCAATTTTACGCCCTATTCGGTTTGCAATTAAACGACCTAATTTCCCATAGTGCATATTCGCCGCACCAAAACGCTGCCATCCCATACCCCAAGCCATTTGAGTTGCCGTAATAGTTGAGTTTGGAGCAACATAATTTAATCGAAGCATTTTTAATTGTGATTCTGTAAGAGATTGACTCAGCGCAAATTCGTATTCTTCAACTGAAAACATCTCAATACTTCCTCTCGGATTTCAATCTCCAACAGCCATCTCGAGCGCTTCAACAATCATTGGTAACTCGAGTTTCCCGTTCCGTGCGCTCATGTCCATAATCTCGAGACTTTCAATTTTGCCCGTGATTGGGTGTGTTCTGGCAACAACGCCACCAGAAACTTCGGTAGAACCTTGCCCTTTGTAGGGTTTGCAAAATTCCACGTAAAGAATGTCACCTTCGGTATCGAATTGAATGGTTACTTTTTCCATATCATCACTCATACCAGACCTAAACGTTCTTTCATTTCGGAAAGGTTGATTCGCTCGCCAGTGTCTTCTTGTTTTGCTTGGTCATAACGAGCGTTATCTTTAACGGATTCTAGTTCCTCGAGTAACGATTCGTAATATTCGATGGGCAATATCACATGCGTTCTATTTCCGTCATCGTCTTGCAAATATTTGAGTTTAGGCTGCTCCATTTGAAATTCCTTTACTGCTCGAGTGTAGACCAAAACTAATTTCTTAAAGGTTTGCCTGTTTTCAATGTGTGCGCAATGCGTTCTTGGGTTTTCTTCTTTCCCGTCAACGTCAAAAACGCTTCCCGCTCGAGGTCTAAGAGGTATTGGGTGCTGACTTGCATGGTGCGGTTGGCATTGCCACCGCACAAAATTTTCGCCAGGTGTTTTGCCAGTTCTGCGTCGTAATCGGAGGCTTGTTTTGAAAGTTTTAACGCATCAATTCCAACCATCAAATTCGCGTATGCCGCCTCACCCAGTGCGGGAATGTCAACTCGAGGTTGCGGTTGAATGTAATTCGGTGCTAGCTCGAGCACTTTTTGTTTGGCGTCTGCGATCAGTCGGTCACGGTTCATGCTGATGCCGTCCGAATTTCGCAAGTAACCCAAAGCTCGAGCCTCCAACGCACTGGTGCTGGTTTTGGCAAGGGCGATTTGCTCGAAGGCTTTGCGGATGGCGGCAAATCCGTCTTCGCCTGGAAGCAGCACATCGGTGAATCGTGTGACCATTTCGGTTGTGCCGCCGCCGGCAGGTATCAAGCCAACGCCCATTTCGACCAAGCCCATGTAGGTTTCCGCGTGGGCTTGCACGTGGTCGGCGTAAAGGCTCATTTCTGTGCCGCCACCCAATGCGAGGCTGAACGGCGCTGAAACAGTCGGGAACGGACTGAACCGCATACTGGTGGTCATTTTTTGGAACAAACGAATGCCCTGGTCAATTTCGTCAAACTCGCCAGATTGGGCTTGCATCAATAAAACTGCCAGGTTTGCGCCAGCGCTGAAATGCTCGCCCTGATTGCCGACGACCAAACCATGAAATTGCTCTGGCACGGTTTTCATGGCGAATTGCATCATCCGAATCGCGTCTTCGCCCAAGCTGTTCATTTTGGAATGAAACTCGAGCAACGCCACACCGTCGCCAAGGTCTATCAGGCTTGCGCCTTGCATGGTTTTGACGATTCTCGAGCTGTCTTTTTTGAGGTCTTTGAGGATAATCACGCCGTCTTTGACGCTCGAGCCACCGTCATAAAATTTCTGACCAGAAGCAAGTTGATCGCTCAGCAGTTTTGGTATCTCGAGGTTCAGCGCTTTGATGCCCGCAATCACGTTCTCGAGTCCGAGCGCGTCGCACAAGTCGAACGCGCCGATTTCCCAGGCAAACCCCCATTTCAGGGCGTTGTCCACCTCGAGCACGGTGTCGGCACAGGCGGGAATGTTGCTGGCTGCGAACCAGATCAGACCGTACAAGGATCGGCGCACAAATTCGCCGTGTTTGCCTTCAAGCTTCAAAATGGCTTGAATCCGTTCAATCAGTGGTAAACCGCGAATATTCTCGAGTTCGGGCAGTCTGACTTTGCCTTTGTCTTCGTACTCGAAAGTTTCAAAATTAAGGGTCAGAATCACGCTTTTGCCATCCGCGCCTTTAACGCGTTTGAAGAAACCTTCACCCGTTTTTTCGCCCAGGCGGTTCATGCCAACCAGTTTCTCGAGCAGTGGCGACGGTGTGTAATCAAAGTCGGTGGCAGCATCTAAACCCTTGGCGACTGCCAGACCAATGTCGAGTCCGGACAGGTCTTTGGTGCGAAAACTGGCGCTCGAGGCGTGCCCGATGATTGGTCCGGTCAGGGCATCCACAACGTCGGCGGCAATGCCAAGCTCGAGCGCGTCACGCAGGGTATGCGTCATGCCCCAGACACCAATGCGGTTGGCAATAAATCCGGGCACGTCTTTGGCAACGACCACGCCTTTGCCGAGCACTTTATCGCCAAATTCGGAAATGGTTTTGATGACTTCCGTGTCGGTGTCTTCTGTCGGGATCACCTCGAGCAGTTTGAGGTAACGCGGTGGATTAAAAAAGTGCGTGCCGACAAAGCGTTTTTTAAACTCGAGCGACCGCCCTTCGATCTGGTCTTTCATTGGAATGCCGCTCGAGTTGGAACTTAAAATCGTGTGTGCGCCTGCAACTTTTTCGACTTTCGCCCAGAATTCGCGCTTGACATCCAGACGCTCGAGGATGGCTTCAAACACCCAGTCCACGTCTTTGAGTTTTGCCAAATCGTCTTCAACATTGCCCAGCGTGATGAGTTTGGCAGCCGCAGGGTGCATGAATGCCGCAGGTTTGGCTTTCAGCGCCCGTTCGAGACCAGCTCTGGCAATTTCATTGCGGTCTTTTGCACCGTCTTTGACAATATCGAGCAGCAAAACAGGAATTCCAGCATTGGCAAGGTGCGCGGCGACGGCAGCGCCCATCGTTCCAGAACCGACAACGGCAGCTTTTCTAATCTTCATGATGCTCCTAGGGTACTCGAGAAACGGATTTTTGAACTTGGTCTAAGTTTACGCTCGAGGTGCGGGTTCTGTAAACAGTTAACACAACGAATCATCTCGAGGTTGTCCCGCTCGAGATGATTCGTGATTGAAAGTTTTTTGCGCTTCTTGAGGGCTGTTGTCACAAAACAGTTTTTTGTAAGAGTATCCACGGCATCGCTCTAGATTTCAGGTTTTTTTGATAAAACACTTCGTTCAAGCCGCAAAATCTTACTCGCGCACGCCTTGAATATTGCCAATGCACATTTCAACTTGGGTGCTTTCGCCCCAAACGATGTAACGCGGTTTTTCTTGCACGCCGTTGATCCAAGGTTGATTTTTTGGGCTGTTGTCGTAAGTGCAAGTGATTCGCAGGGTGTCGCCTTTAAAAATCTTGAATGGTTTTTCAAAATAAAACGCGCTCTGCCAGTGAAAATCCCAATGCGGAATGTCCAGCGCAACAATGCGTTTTTCTGGGTTGTTCGGGTTGATCTCGAGTTTCACACTCATGCCCCCGAGTGTGCATGTGCCCTTGTGCGCCAATCGCCAGCAGGTTTTTATTGACTGGAAAATCACACTGCGTCACGACTTTGTTGGCGTTCTCGCCGCTTGTTGGCAAGGTATGCTTGCAAACCGTTGCCATCAAACCAGCTTGCAAAATCTTGGTCAACCACGGTTCTTGATATTTGCTGACCGCCTTGTACGCCGCATCGCGGTTGCAAGGGTCGCTCGAGTTGGTTGGGTACACGCCCGCACAAGGAATTTCGACGCTGGCGGCAGCGGCAGCCATGCCCAATCGTTTTAGGGTTGCGCCCTCGGGTGAAAGGTAAAACTGCGCCGTTGTACGGTCTTTGAGCACCTTGTCGGCTTTGGCTGCCAGCAGGTTGTAATGCACCTGCATGACGAGTTGCGTGCCAGGTTTTAAGATAATCCCCGTGCCTTCGGGGAATTGAATCGCACTCGAGCCTGGAACCCACGAACCTGTATAACCCAGCACATCCTCGGCTTTGGTGGTGTCGCCCGTCGTGGCGGCGTCGCTTGCCGCGTCACGCAATGCCTGATTACCGACGTTCGGACCGCCAAAGCACGTCCAGCCACCTCGAACGTCGCTGTCCGCCTCGCGCTGTTTGGCTTCCTGAATGGTCGCGCCCTGAATCGAAAACAGAATCACGCGATGCACCACGCTGGGGTCGCCTGGAAGAATGTTGTAACCCGTGATGTAGCGTGGTTTCTCGAGTTTTGGGTCAATCAGAAAGCAGCGGTACTACTCGGTCAGGCTGCGGTCTGGTGAAAAATCGCGCCCAGTGTCCACGCTTAAATCGGGTTTGGCTTGAACCGCTTTGGCAACCACTGGCGCGGCATTCTCGAGTTTTCCAAGCGGTGAACCCGCCCACTGCCAGTTTGCCAAAATCGCAATTTCGTCGTCTGTCAGCACTCTGGCATCCTTGAAAGCTGGACTCTCCCCTGCCGGCAACCACGGCGGCATCCGCTTACTTTGCACCGCCAATTGCACGGCTCGAGCATGTTCAATTGCCTTTTTCGGGTCGGTCAAGCTGAACGGTGCAATCCCGCCCTCGGTATGACAACCCGCGCATTTTGCCTCGAGAATTGGACGGACGTGACCGTAATAAGTGGGTATGAACGGCAAAACGGGTGGTAAGCTCGAGTTTAAATTACCTTGCCAAGATTGGTGCGAATGCGCCGACAGGGGCGTGTTTCGCCAACGCTCGACAGCCGCACTCCAGCCATCGCCCCACCGAGCAATGCCAAACCTAGTGCCGTCACCATCAAAACTCGAGCATTGAATTTCATTCAAAAACCTTAGCAAACAATTGTGAATTCAAGATCATTTGAAACCACAATCTCGAGCTGAGGAATATCTCGAGGTGAAGCTTGATGATCGCGCATCTGGAAGAAAGTGTGCAAATCTGAGTTTCAGACTGTCTTCGCCCAATTTTTATTTTTAACCACGACGCTGTATTATCCGAATCATGCCGCTAGAAGAATTAGCCTTTCTGCAACAACTGACCAAGCAACTCAAGCCAGAGCAACCGCTCGAGGCTCACAGCAAATTGTACGTCCCACTTTACGACGCATACAGCGATGATGAAGATGGTTATATTGAACCAACAGTATCCATGCTTGAGCGCGTCAAAATCAATGAATTGGCGGGGGAAAGCATTCAGTATTTTTCTGGGTTTCGTGGTTCGGGCAAAAGTACACTGCTCAAGCAATTGGAAGGCAAACTCGACAGCGCTGGATTTATCACGTTTTACGCCGATGCGAACCAGTTTATTTCTAAAAATGCTCCTGTTAACATCACTGATTTGCTGTATACACTGGCGGTTGCTTTTGGCACTTCAGCAGGGATCAAAGAAAATAAACTTGAAAAATTATGGCTTGACCTTTGGGATTTAGCAAAAACAGAGGTTTCGGTCAAAGAGCTTGGGTTAAGTACCGATTTTGCCAGCGTCAACCTCGAGTTGAAAGGCAACGAAACGTTCCGCAGCCGTTTCCGCGCAGCCTTCGAGACACATGTTGAACAACTGAATGCTGAAATCAGGCGCTATTTTGAGCAGACCGTGAAAAGAATCCGCCAAGAGCGCGGCAACAAACAAATCGTCTTTATTTTTGACAACCTGGAAAAAATCGAAGGCGCAGACGAGAACTTGCAATTAAAAGTTCAAAAAAGCATCGAATTCATTTTTCAAAACCACCGCGCTAAACTGGCGCTGCCGAACGTCCACATGATTTACACCATCCCACCGTGGTTAAAATTTCTCAAACCACTCGAAGGTGATACCACCATGCTTTCGGGCGTCCGACTTTGGCGCAACGACCCCAACCGTTCCGAGAAAAAAGAAGGCATTGATCGTTTAATGCTGCTCCTCAAAAAACGCTTTGAAGCCGTCGAAACAGTCGCTTGGCAAAGGTTCTTTGGTGCAAATCCAGAATCGGCTGCCGAAATTTTAATCCGAGCCAGTGGTGGGGACATCAGGGATTTATTCCGAATGGTTTACGAAGCCAGCCTTCGCAGCAAACGGGTTTTTCCGATCAAAGAAACCATTCTCGAGAGTGCCACCCGCCAAGTGCGTGACAGTTACTTACCATTAAGCGAAAGCAATGCGCTGGTGATTGAACAAATCGCCCAAAACCGCAGGGTGAATCCAGAAAGTGATGAAATAGACCGCATTAAACTTCTGATTGATTCGCACATGATTTTGTTCTTTAAAAACGGTGACGAATGGTACGACGCAAACCAAATGATCCTGCCCGAAGCCATCCGAATCACAGAAATCATTCGGAAACGCAATGAAACCCCAAGCAACTGAAATCGAACGCCGTTACGGGGCAAAAGCCGCCCAGGAGTGGTCTTACGTCATGGATTTCCTCGAGTTGCAAACAGGTTTCTCGAGCAACTTGATTCTTGTGCCAGACGCCAGTGCCGCCCGAGTTTGCGCGGCAGAACTTGAAGCGTTTTTAAAAACCAAAGGGCAGCGTTTAGAAAAAATAGAGTTCAACACCCCAGAAGATTTACAAGAACAGTTTGCACCGTGGTTGCTCGAGGGGGCAAACATGGACGGCGCGGGAGCAGTCTGGCTTGCCAGTGTCAGCAGCGCTTTTGACCCGAAGCACAGCGAATGGCAAAGCGCTTGGCGTTACGCGGCGGCTCGAGTTAACGAGCGCCGAGACGAACTGATACGGCGTTACAAAATACCTATTTTTGTGGCAACTGCCGCTTGGACCAACGAAACCATTCGGCAAGCCGCCCCCGATTGGTGGTCGGTGCGTTCATTGGTGGTCAGGTTAAAACCAGAAGTTACATTAAGCGATATCCGCCCTGAACAACGTGAAAGAGCGCTCGAGATGGGCAGGTTGACATTGCAAGAAGATTATTCGGGCGATGCATTACTAGACCCTGACATTGCCCTCGAGACAATCGCTCAGTTACGAGGCGTAAGTGGTGAAGAAAAAACACTGATTCGGATGTTGGAACGTGCATATAAAGGCTTGATGTATCGAGAACGCTATGCTGAAGCTGAAGCTGTGGCGCGAGAGTGGTTAGCTGTTGAAAAATCAATAGCTAATTATATCTTGGAAAATGCAGATGCATTAAGTATGGTTGGTCAAGCACAGCTATTCCAAGGGCACCTCGAGGAAGCAGAACAAGCGTTTAGGACTGCACTCGAATGGAAAGAAAAACGTGGAGATTCACTTACTAGTCGCGGAATGACAATGAGTTTACTTGGTCGTGTTTTACAAATTTCCAAGCGCCTCAAAGAAGCAGAACAAGTGCTCAGGACAGCACTCGAATGGAAAGAAAAAGGTGGAGATTCACTCACCAGTCGCGGAATTACAATCGATCATCTAGGTCGTGTTTTGGTCGAATCTGGTCGTCTCGAAGAAGCAGAAAAAGCGTTTAGAACTGCACTCGAATGGGCAGAAAAAGGTGGGGATTCACTCGCCAGTCGCGGAGTGATGATGTTTTTTCTTGGTCGTGTTTTGGTCGAATCTGGTCGTCTTGAAGAAGCAGAAAAAGCATTTCTTCAATCAATAGAAATGGGCATCCAAGGCGGAGATACACCCGAAAGCCTTCAAATTACTCGAGATGCGCTTGCTCTAATCCAACAACACCTCAAATCTGCTCCGACTCTGAATACCTCAACCGAAAATGCTAGCTCAGAATCATGATTTAAAACCACAACCTCGAGTTTTCAGGTTAAACTCTTCCATCGCGCTTGTGGCAGCCGACGGTTTGATTCCGCTTGGCTAGCCGCCGACAGATTGGTCGCTCGGGTGCGAGGGTGTCAGTATGAACAATTCGGCAGCTCTGGTCTTGATGACCGATTTCGGACTTCGCGATGGTGCGGTGGCAGCCATGAAGGGCGTCGCTCGAGGGGTCAACACGACTTTGGACGTGGTTGATTTAACCCACGAGATTCCGGCGTTCAACATTCT
>JAYTKL010000646.1:0-4130 GCA_043730305.1 Deinococcales bacterium
GCCAGTGCTTACCGAAGTCCGTGAAAACCTTTGGGCAATCGGTGGTTACAGTGGCACGGGCAATGTGGTTGGAGCGGCACTTGGAAGGATTGTTGCCGAGTTGGCAGTCAATGGCTCGAGTGAAAATGCGGCAATTTTTAGTTAATTGTTTTTTCTTGTCTTTGGGCAAACTCGAGGCAGGAATCAATAAAACTCGAGGCTCGAGATTTGGATGCCAAATTGCACATTCGAATTCCATGAGAAACGAAATATCTGTGCTTTACAGTAAACAGACACTTCATGCTAAATGGATGAGAATTTTCTCTCATGGTTCTTAGACCAAAAAAAGTTCTGCTGTTTTGACCAGAGGAAAATCAAAACCTTGGGTATTGTGTAAAAGATTACGCAGTGTCTAGCTTTTCATGTTTTCAACACTGCTTTTGTACCTCGAGTATTCATTCATGACCAATCGATTCCAACGTGAATAATTCAAAGCTCACCTGCCTGCCCAGAACACTTGGGCGGCTGGAGGTTTCATGCGAAAATTAATAGCAACCTTTGTGCTCAGTGCCAGCCTCGCATTCGCAGCACCCAGCAACGTCGTCGTGCAATCGGGCGACACCCTCGGCAGTATCGCCGCCCGAAATGGTGTTAGCGTCCAAGCGCTTTTAAAAGCCAATAATTTAAATGCCACCAGCACCCTCAAAATTGGGCAAGTCCTCAAAATTCCAGGTGGCTCGAGCAATCAAAAAACGGGCAGCATCACCGTTCAATCGGGCGACACGCTGGGATCAATCGCCAATCGTTACGGCGTCAGCGTTGCCACGCTCAAGGCAATCAATGGACTGAGCGCCGACAGTGTTTCAATAGGGCAAGTGTTGCGGCTTTCAGGTTCGAGCGTGAAACCAAGCAGCACCTCTGGCAGCAATCAAAACGCAAAATCTGGTACGGTGGTTGTGCAACCTGGCGACACCCTTGGCGAGATTGCGCAAGCCAACAACACCACCGTCGCCGCCCTAAAATCACTGAACAACCTCTCGAGCAATAACCTCAAATTGGGACAAGTGCTCAAAATTTCAGGCTCGAGCAATAATGCAAGCACCCCAAAAAACCAGACTGCCGCGACCTCGAGCAACGGTTCAAAATTCACGGTCACGGTCAAAGCGGGTGATAGTTTAAGCAAAATTGCCCAAGCCAACGGCACGACCATTGCTGCACTACGCAGCCTCAACAAGCTCTCGAGCGACGACCTGAAACTTGGGCAAGTCCTGAAGATTCCAGGAACCACACCAGCAAGCTCGAGTGTTAAAACCAACATTGCCAAAACGCCCAGTGTTCCAGCCACCATCAAAGTTCAAAAGGGCGAAAGTTTGAGCAAAATTGCCAAACAATACCGTTTAAGCATTGACGCCTTGCGCAAATTCAACGATCTCAAAACCGACGATCTGGCACTTGGGCAAACTTTAAAACTCAAAGCGCCAGTTGTAGCCAAAAACAATAAACCTTCAAAACCGTCATCAACGGCAACAACAAAAGTAAGTACGACCAAAACGGTTAAACCACTGGCGAACAGCAATCAAACCAAACCAGCAACCTCGAGCAAACCAGGTGCGGCAAGTAAAAAAAGCTCGAGTGTGACAACTGGTAAAACAACGACCAACTCGGCAAATAAGCCAGTAGTAAACACAGCCAAAAAACCAGACCCCAAAAAATCGGAAGTTGCCAAGACCAACCCCAACAAACCCGTCACGAATCAAAAACCAAGCCCCGTCAAATCATCAATCTATCCACTCAAACCAACCGCTGCCGCGCAAAATACGCCAAAACCAGCGCCCGTTGCGCTCAAGCCAACACCCGTTAAACCAGTCACAACTGCTGTCAAACCAACGCCTGCAAAACCCGTGGCACAAGCTCCAAAACCACAAACTGCAAGTGCTCCGAAGCCACAAACTTCAAGTCCCAAACCAACCCAGCCAACAATTGAAACGCAAGCCAACAAACCCGTCATGAACGAGGCGACCGTTTCAGATACCAATGCTGAAAATAACGCCGTGACAAACCCACAACCCATTGCGTCGAGCGATGCCAGCAGCCCCTCGAGTGTCTCTGGTCTGGCGGCGGTCACCTCAATCGGCACCACAAACGAAATCCCACTTCAAAACTTGCCACCAATTTCTGACACCGATCAAAGTCAATCTGGAGTCGGTTCGGACGCGGATTACATCATCATCGAACCACAAAATTCACTCGAGGTGGTCGGTCAGCGCACCGGATCGGTGGCTTCGACCACGCCCGCAAAACCACCCACCAACACAACTCCGCAGCAAATTGCCAAGTACAACCGCGAACGCCTGCTGTGGCCATTGCAGGGCGTTTTAACCAGTTATTACGGCTACCGCAGTCTTCGCATTGGGCGATCACGTTTCCATACCGGTTTGGACATTGCCGCCCCAAGGGGTACTCCCGTTTACGCCGCACTTTCTGGTCGGGTTGAACAAGCCGGTTGGAGCCGGGTCGGTTACGGCAAACTGGTTATTGTTCGCGGCTGGAATGGACGACGTTTTTACTACGCGCACAACTCGAAATTGTTGGTCAAAGCTGGGCAATGGGTCAACCAAGGCACGATGATTTCACGCGTTGGATCAACGGGCTACGCCACCGGACCTCACTTGCATTTCGAGGTACGTGTAGGCGGTAATTCTCGTAATCCGATGGCGTACTTGCCACGCAGCCAAGTTCAATTTGCCAGGTTTGCCCCGAAACGCTGACAATTAAAAATATTGAAAAGCTCGAGGCATGTGCCTCGAGCTTTTTCGGTTCGGGTACAATGCTAACGTGAGCCAAACCATCATCAACCCGCCCAACTTGACCCCAGACCCGCCAGGCGTTGCCAGAATGCTCGAGATTATTTTTCCGGGCAACACCAATTCGCTCGGGACGGCATTTGGCGGACATATTTTGAGTTTGATGGACAAAGCTGCCGCGTTTGCTGCTGGACGCTACAGCCTGACGCCCGTTGTGACCGCCTCCATCGACAAAATTGATTTTCGTGTGCCGATCAAAAACGGTGATGCCCTCGAGTTGATCGCCCGCGTCGAAAGTGTTGGCAACACCAGTATGCGCGTTCGGGTAGACGTTTTTAAGGAAAATCGTGCCACCCGCGAGCAAGTGCTTTGCACCATCGGGCACATGGTCATGATCTCGATTGGCAGCGATGGTAAACCCTGTACCGTCAATCACCCAAGATAATTCTCGTTTGCGTTAAAATAGCTTCATGGAACTCCCGCTGACCGAAATGGAAGTCCGCATCCTGGGCACATTGATGGAAAAACAAGTCACCACCCCAGACTTGTACCCACTCAGCCTCAACAGCCTGACCAACGGCTGCAATCAAAAAACCTCTCGAGCGCCGATTAGCAATTATTCCGAGCGCGAACTCGAGAATGCCCTCGAGAAACTGGGGCACAAACGCCTGACCGCCTTCGGGCGCGAACCCGGCGGACGCACGCCAAAATACTCGCAGTACCTGGCTCGAGAACTTCGTTTTGAACCCCAGCACCATGCCCTGATGTGTGTTCTGATGCTGCGCGGACCGCAAACGATGGGTGAGTTACGCGCCAGAACCGATCAGATGCACAAATTTGACAGCCTCGAGGCGGTCGAGCTGGCGCTGAATCAACTGACCACCTGGTTGACCGATCCCTTGGTGATCGAACTGCCACGGCAGGCGGGCGAACGTGACAACCGTTGGACCCACATGCTCTGCGGAGCGCCGACAATGGCGGTAGTCAGCGAGCCACGGGTCAGCAGCGCCTCGGAAATGACGGCAAGGGTCGAGGCGCTCGAGTCTGAAATGCGGGAGTTGCGCGAAGAACTCGAGAAGCTGAAAATGAAAGTGGGCTAGCAAACCTCGAGTTTGGTTTGTTTTCATGCTGGCTTGATAAACTGTTGTGAATGAGCGTTCACATCTTCGGCATTCGGCATCACGGTCCAGGCTCGAGTAGAAGCTTGGAACGTGCGTTGGAATCGCTGAACCCCGATTGCATTCTGATCGAAGGTCCACCAGAAGCCAACGGCATCCTGTCGTTCGTCTCGAGCGCCCAGATGCGCCCTCCGGTGGCGATTCTGGTACACAACTCCGAAAATCCGTC
>JAYTKL010000647.1:0-2759 GCA_043730305.1 Deinococcales bacterium
GGTAGGACTTGGTGAAGTTGGTGATGGTTTCGAGTGGGGTGGTGAGAAAGTCTGTCATGGACTGAATATACAGACTTTTGTCCGTATCTCAAATGCATAAAATTGACGAATACTGAATACCGTGCTATTCTTTGTCTATCAGCGCCTGGAAAAGGCGCGTTTTTTATTTTTGGGCAACTCGAGACCGATTCTTACTGATGTTTCCAATCATCGCCGTCAGAAGAGTTGGGTGACAAGCCAAGAATATCGCCGTCGGTGGTCACACCCAAACCAAGCACGGTGCGGTTGGCATAGGCAAAATATGCCGTAATTTGGTTCACCTCGAGAATCTCACCATCACTTAAACCAACAGTCCGTAACTCGAGAATCAGATTTTCGTTGACACTCGAGGGATGAAGCGTCAGGGCTTGGGCATAATTCAGTATTGCCTGTTCTCGAGTATCAAAAACACTTTTAAAATTGTTTTGCTCGAGTGCGAGCCGCATATTTTGGCTGCGAGCATCGTCGTTTAACAATCGTTTTAGACCGTTAAAGTGATGTTCAACGCAGTAGCCGCATTTGTTGAGCAAACTGACGTAAGCACCTACCGTCTCGAGCAACCATTTTGGTATTGTATTGCCAGTGTGATGCAACACGTTTTTGTACAACACCATGTGCCCCTCGAGCGTATGAGGTCGCAAGCTGTGAACCAACATGATGTTGTCCACGTTGTCGTTTGGTCCTTTGATGCGGTCATACAAGGTTTTCAGTTTGCCTTCGGCTTCAAGGTACGGCACGAATTTAATCCAGCTTTTCCAGTCATTCATGGGTTACTTTCTTTAAGCAGGAAAACCTTGTCCTTTGCCAAGGCTTGAAGGTTCTTCGGGTGTCGTGCTCGAGTCTTCATCGGGCAGTTGTTTGCCGTCCAGCAGCATTTGAAACTCTTCGGCGTTCAGGGTTTCACGAATCAGGAGTTCATCCACCACCCGCATCATCAGATGACGGTGTTGCTCGAGCAGTGCTTTGGCGGCTTCGTAACAGGTCTCGAGAATCGTTTTGACTTCCAGATCAATCGCTTTGGCGGTGGAGTTGCTGTACTGACGGTTTTCTATTCCCATGCCCAAGTAATTCTGGTTCTCTTCGATCAATGTCACATGCCCCAGGGTTTGGCTCATGCCCCATTCGCCCACCATTTTACGAGCCAGTTGCGTGGCTCGAGCGAAATCGTTTTGTGCGCCGGTGGTGACATCGCCAAACTCGAGTTCTTCGGCGGCTCGACCCGCCATAAAGACCGTGATGTGCTCCAAAATTTGATTGCGGGTCAGGTGATCTTGTTCGCTGGGCATGGTTTGCATAAAACCTGCGGCATTGCCGCGTGGCACGATGGTCAGTTTGTGAACCCGGTCTGCCAGGGGCAGTAAATTGGCTGCCAGCGCGTGACCAACCTCGTGAAAGGCGGTGATGCGTTTGTCGGCTTCGGGAATGACTCGAGATTTTCTGGCAGCGCCCATCGTGACACGGTCAGCCGCCTCATCCAGGTCTTTGATGCCAATGCGTTTGCGTCCCGCCCGAGCGGCGAGCAGTGCGGCTTCGTTCAGTAAATTCTCGAGATCAGCCCCGACCATGCCAGGGGTGCGCCGCGCAATCAGTTTCAGGTCCACGTTTTCCTCGAGCGGTTTTTTACGAGAATGCACCCGCAGGATTTCCTCGCGCCCTTTGACATCTGGGGCATCGACCACCACTTGACGGTCAAAACGACCAGGACGTAACAGGGCGTTGTCCAATACGTCTGGGCGGTTGGTTGCCGCCAGAATGATGATGTCGTGTTTGGTTTCAAAACCGTCCATTTCGACCAGGAGTTGATTTAAAGTCTGTTCGCGTTCGTCGTTGCCACCGTTCATGCCCGAACCGCGCTTGCGTCCAACGGCGTCAATTTCATCAATAAAAATAATGCACGGTGCAGCTTTGCGGGCTTGCTCAAACAAATCCCGAACCCGAGACGCGCCAACCCCAACGAACATCTCGACAAAATCACTGCCAGAAATTGTAAAAAAAGGCACTCGAGCTTCACCCGCCACGGCTTTTGCCAGCAGGGTTTTGCCACTGCCAGGCGGTCCGATCAGCAGGCAACCGTGCGGGATTCTTGCACCAATGTCATGAAACCGCGCAGGGTTTTTTAAGAAATCCACAACTTCGGCAAGTTCCTCTTTGGCTTCGTCACAGCCCGCCACCTCGCGGAAGGTCACTTTGGGTTTTTCAACCTGACGCGCTCGAGATTTACCAAAGCTTGGTGCGCCACCCACGTCTTTGGCAGCCCTTGATCGAAACCACAAAAACCCGCCGATCAACAAAATAGGCAACAAGGCTTGCAAACCCAGCAGCAAAAAGCGGTTGGTGCGGTTTGCGCCAACGATGCGGTATTCGGTGTTGTACTTTTGACGCGCCAAATTCAGCTCGTCAAACAGGCGTTTGTCGAGCAGCAATTGCGTTTCATAATTGTGATCGTCTTTTGAAACAATTCGTGCGGTACTGTTTTGCACCACACCAGAACTCGAGATACTGACGTTACCGCTCGGCAACAACGTCACGCTTTGTACCCCGCCCAGCCTCAAATCCTCGAGGAACTGGCTTTCAGGCACGCTTTGAGCCACAACCATCCCACTCAATACCAACAGTGTGACCACAAATTGCCGAATCCAGTTTCGCATCTGATCCACAGGGTATCACTCAGGGGATAAACAACTGTTACGCAGACACCAGATCAAAACAACAGCTCGAGT
>JAYTKL010000648.1:0-3183 GCA_043730305.1 Deinococcales bacterium
TGCTGCTTTTGAACCCTCAACCGTGCTCGAGCTTGCCCACGCCGCAGATTAAAAAATGATCATATTCTTGTAGGGGATGGTCTCAGACCATCCCCGCCGATATTTTTGGAGAAAATCATGTCTTATTACCCCGTCATGCTCAACCTGAAAAATCGCAAGGTCTTGTTCGTTGGTGGTGGCTGGGAAACCGAGCACAAAGTGCGCGGGCTACTCGAGGCTGGCGCGAATTTAACCCTGCTTTCAAAGTATCAACACCCCGAACTCGATTCGCTCGAGCAAGACGGTAAGATCGTTTGGCTGCGGCGCGGTTTTGAGGCGGGTGATTTGGCGGGTGTTTGGCTTGTGATGTCGCACACCAAAGACAAAGCCGATAACCTGGAAATTTATGCCGAAGCCGAAACTCGAGGTGTCTTGTGCAACAGCGTGGACGACCCTGAGCGTTGTTCCTTGATTCTGCCCAGCGTGGTGCGCCGTGGCGATCTGATCATTGGCATTTCGACCAGTGGCACAGCCCCGGCTTTGGGCGTGCGAATCAAACAAAAACTGAACCTCGAGTACGGCGAGGAATACACGGAATTTCTGGCAATCTTGCGTTCCATGCGCTCGAGTATCACATCGGGGTTTGCCAGTTTTGATCTTCGCAAAAAACTGTGGTACGACCTGATGGATTCCCCAGCACTGCAACTGGTGAAAGAAAACAAACCCGAAGCGGCTCGAGCCGAGATCAAACGCGGTGTTCTGGCGCAGCGTGAAGCTTGCCAACAAACACCGTGCAAGGGCTGCACGCCCCAGAATTGCGCGGTGTTCTCAGGACTCGAGATGAACTTGTGAGCGCTGGCAAAGTTTTTATTGTTGGCGCTGGACCCGGCGACCCAGAACTCCTCACTATCAAAGCCATCAAAGCGCTCGAGAATGCTGATGTGGTGCTGTATGACCGTTTGGTTGGCACGGCAATTCTCGAGTTGATCCCCAGCAGCAGTGAGCGCGTGTACGTTGGTAAAACCCACGGCGAACAGGACAGTGTGCAAACCGAAATCATGGTGCTGCTCGAGCGTTACGCCCTGGCAGGCAAGAACGTGGTGCGCTTAAAAGGCGGCGACCCGTTCGTGTTTGGTCGCGGCGCGGAAGAATGGGCGCACCTGTCCGCCTTGGGTGTGACGGTGCAAATCGTTCCTGGCATCAGCTCGAGCCTTGCCGTCCCCGCCCTGGCAGGAATCCCCCTGACCTACCGCAACCTGGCTCGAGGCTTTGCGGTGGTGACAGGGCATCATTCTGAAGAATCCGCCCCAGAATGGCACAATTACGCCCATGTGGAAACCCTGGTGATCCTGATGGGCGTGGGCGAACGCGCTCATATCGCCCAGAATTTGATTGCCCTTGGACGGGACAAACTCGAGCCTTGCGCCTTCATTGAACGCGGCAGCACCCCAAGGGAACGCGTGGTGATCTCGAGCTTGGCGGCAGTGGCAAATGGTGAAACGCAGGTCGAAGCGCCAGCCGTCTGGGTGATCGGTCATGTTGTGGGCGTGCGCGAGCAATTGAAGCCTTAGAATGAACGCCATGATCAAAACAAAACCATTGCGGTTGCTGCAAATTGGCATGGGTGGCTGGGGACGAAGTTGGGCTGAAAGCGTCGTTCCAAAATTAAAAACCGTCAAAGCCTTGGCTTGGGTTGATGCCAACCCAGCCGCGCTCGAGACAGCGCAAAAAGCCTTGAAGTTACCCAAAAAATCTTGCTTTGATTCCCTGAAAAATGCGCTCGAGTTTTCGGAAGTTGATGCGGTACTGATTACCGCCTCGGCGGTGGTTCACGCACCCATTGCGATTGAAGCGTTAAAAGCGGGGTTGCACGTGCTGGTCGAAAAACCTTTTGCTTTAACACTCGAGGATGCACAAAAAGTCATTGATGTGGCTCGAGTTCAAAAACGCACCGTCATGGTCAGTCAAAATTACCGGTATCAACCCGCGCCGCAACTGGTGGCGCAACTCGTACGCGATCAAACGCTAGGGCAAGTCGGCGCGGTTCAGGTCGATTTTCGCCGTGACAACATGTACCCAGCAGCCGACATGGCACATTTGCAATGGACACAACCCCTGCTGCTTGACATGGCAATTCATCACTTTGACCTGATGCGTTTTATCTTGCAACAAGATGCGCTCGAGCTTTACGCCCAGGCTTGGAATCCTGTTTGGAGTTTGTACCGCGACCCTGCCAGCGCCACCGTCAACTTTGGCTTTGAGAACAACACTGTCGTCAACTACCGAGGCAGTTGGGTTTCTCCCAGCCCCGTCACACCCTGGGCAGGAGAATGGAAACTCGAGTGCGAACACGGCGAGATCAGTTTCACCAGCCGCGACAACAATGCACCCGACATGGTGAAACTTAAAAAACTGGGCAAACGAGAACGAAAACTCGAGCTGCCAGACCTTGAGTTTATTGGACGTTTGGGAAGTTTAAACGCTTTTGTGGAATCGATCCGTACAGAAACAGAACCCGCGACTTCGGGACGCGACAACATCAAAAGCCTGCAATTGTCACTCGAGGCGATTCGTTCGGCACAAGAAAAACGCTTGATTCGTTTGGATCGGTAAATCAAAACCCCCGAATCTCGAGATTCGGGGGTCGGGTGCGTAAAAGCTTTGTTTACAACCCTGCGCCAACCATTTGTGACGCAATCTTCTTGCCGCTTTCATCTGCATCTTCGGCATCAATTTTTGCCTTGATGCGTTTCAATGTTGTGACTTCCTCGAGTGCGCGTTGATCGAGCACATCGGAAATCCCTTTGATCTGTGCCGTAATGTCAGGCACCACAATTTGCTCGAGCGCATTGACGCGCCGCGAGGTTTTTTTGATTTCCTCACCGATGCGCCGCAATTTGTTTTCGGTGGCTGCCACGTTAATAAGTGCTTCAACCACGTTCTGAAATTGTCCTGCCGCCTCGAGCGTGCGAGCGCCTGCCCCAATCGGGCTGAACGGCAGCACCTTGCTGATTTCTGGCATGACAATCTTCGGAACTTTCACACCGTAAATGCTTTCGACCGAAAGCTCGAGGTTGAGTCCTGCCTTACGCGCCAAAGCCAGCGATTCTACGGCTTCTGGGCTGTCCCAGGCTTTTGCCAAGAACAATGCGAAGTAGGCTTCCTTGCTGGTGCTTTGCAGCGCTTCTCGAGCCGCCAGGGACT